>DMNR01000232.1:0-7648 GCA_003452655.1 Actinomycetota bacterium
GGAAGAGGGCCATGGTCGTATCCTGCCGCTCAACAGCACGCCAAGCATGTCGGAGCCATCCGCCTGCAGTCGCACGACCGCCAAGTTGCTAGCCAGCCTGGGATTCCGCCGGAGCGGGCCGCTTCGTCTCGGGCATTGTGAATACAACGATCACACCTACCACGCACACGACTGCAGCGCTCGCCAACGCCCAGTGATAGCCGAGGCGATCTGCCAGCAGACCTGCCAGCAGCGGCCCTGCGATCGCACCAACGTCAGCGATCATCTGGAAGACCGCCACCACTGTGCCACCGCGCTGAGCACCCATCACGTCGCCGACCACGGCAGCTGGGGCGGCCCCAAGGAATGCGGTGCCAACCCCGAGCACACCCATCGACACAAGGAACAAGATCGGTTCAGCCGACAACGCCAGCAGCACAGCACCCAGCGCGGTCGTCACCATCCCGATCAACATCGCGGGTCGACGTCCGCGCTGGTCAGCGATCCGACCGGCAAATACCAGTGAGATCGCCTGAGTGGCGGCGGCAACTAGGAAACCAATGCCCGCCAATCCCGGACCTCGCAGAAGTGACTCGACGACGAAGAGTGGAACTAGCGAGGTGCGGATCCCGAACGTGAGGAATCCATTGACCAAGTTCGCCATGAGTGCGGCCCGGTATCCGCCGTTTCGTAGTGCCGTTCCCAGTGAGACGTGCGCGGGTTCGGACTCCACATCGCTTGACTGTGACCGCAGGTCCGCTTGGGGCGACGCATACGGATCATCACCCAGGAGGTCAGCTTCCTGAGTTTGTTCGACCACCAGGTGGGAATTGAGCGAGCCGGTCGAGTCAATCTTCTGCGGCGATTCCTTGGCGGCGGCAGCCAAACGTTGCGCTTCTATCTGTTCGGGACTGCGCAAGAACACCATGGCGACGATGGTGGCGAGCCCGAGCGTGAAGGCGTAGACGAAGAACGGCGCCCGAATCGAAATTCCCACGACCAGCCCACCAACCGCCGGACCGGTGATTCCACCGAACAAGAAGCCCGCCTGAAATGCGCTCGCCGCCCGCCCGCGCAGTTCTGGGCCGGCAACACGAAGGAGCAGGGCCATTGCCGAGACCGTAAACATCGCCGACCCGATTCCACCGACCCCACGCAACACCAGCAACTGCACGTAGTCCTGAGCGAATCCGGCGAAGAACGACGACACCGCGACGATCGCGAGCCCTGTCGACAGAACGACACGCTCACCCACTCGGTTAACCAACGCTCCTGCCCCCGGAGAGGTGATCAGTCGCATCAGCGCGAAGACACTGATCACCGCACCCGCCAGCAGCGCAGTGACCCCGAAGGTGCGTGCGAAAACGGGGATTGCGGGGGCGACAATGCCAAATCCAAGCGCGACGCAGAATGCGATTGCCGCTAGCACGCCAACCTCGCCTGGGAGGCCCTTCAGCCACGGAGTTCGCTGTGCGAGCGCCGCAATTCTCCCGCCGGATTCGTTCACCACGTCAGCTAGTCTCAGCCAGGTAGCCACTCCAGGTCGTGACACCCCGCGCGACGCCTGGGCGGGCTAGTGCCGCGCCATCCTTGAACGCTCGAGAAATCCGGCCGATCGTCGGAATCCAAAGTGGGCGGCCGCCCCGAACATCGGCCCAACTGCGAGCCAATTCCTGGCTCACGAACTGCTCCGGTCCGGCGAATTGCTCGATCGCGTTCGTCGGACCAGCCTCAAGAAGATCGACGATACGTCCGGCAACCTCGAGATGGCTCACCGGTTGAAGCTGCCAGCCCTGGCTGAATGGAAATCGCGCGTCTAGACCACCATTCCTCGGCACATGTGCGGCCGCTCCCTTCGACATGCTCAGCAGGCGATCGATGAACGCGTGGAACTGAGTTGCCCGCAAGACTGTCCAGTTCTGGCTGGCAGCTTCGAGAATCAGCTCACCTTCGCGCTTGATCCGGTAGTAGCGATACGGATTCTCATCGACGCCAACGATGGACGTGTAGAGCACTGGAAGACCTGTCTCGGCGAGGCGTCGCGTTCCGACGACGTCTGTGGTTCGGGCGTGCCGCCCTGGATCGCTTGCAGCGTGCACGACGACGTCAACCCTCGCCACTGCCCGCTCGATCCCATCACCGGTGGCGAAGTTGAGGACTGCTCTTCCGGGCCCGCTGGTCCGCGAACCGATAACGGCCTCGTGTCCACGCTGGCCCAGCTGCTCGACAACTGCAGAGCCGAGAGTCCCGGTCCCACCTGTCACGAGTACGCGCATGCCGAGTATTCGACCACACGCCGATGCGCGGCCATATTCGCCTGCGATCAGAGCACTTCGACATCAGGCCGGTGCACGTCGTAACGCAACAGGTACCGGCGCCGTTGCGTTACCTCCGCACATGGCAGATGCTTGCCCCATGAGTTGGCTCTTCGGATCAAGCAAGACGACAATGGTCGCGCCCGACGATGCGATGCCGGGGCGCGATCACTACCTCTACGACGTGCCGAAGCTACACGCTGTTTTGGGCACTCCTTTGAAAGGTCCGTGGACCCCAACGACGGAGGTCCTTTACGTCGGAATGGGTTGCTTCTGGGGTGCCGAGCGCAAGTTCTGGCAGAAGGATGGCGTGATCTCGACAGCAGTCGGATACCAGGGAGGATTCACTCCGTTTCCCACCTATGAGGAGACGTGCACCGCCAAGACCGGGCATACCGAGGCCGTGCTCATCGCCTACGAACCCGATCAGATATCGACGTACGACATCCTCAAAACGTTCTGGGAGAACCACGATCCGACAACTCAGTATCGTCAAGGAAATGACATCGGCACGCAGTACCGCAGCGCGATCTACTGGACCAATGACCAACAGCGGGACTTGATCGAAGCCACCAGAGATGCCTATGGGCACGTACTGGCTGAGCGCGGATTTGATCCCATCTCGACCGAGATCGCACCCGCCGAGGGTCGCGAGTTCTACTACGCCGAGGACTACCACCAGCAGTACCTCTACAAGATTCCGCACGGTTATGACTGCCACGCGAACACGGGGATCGCGCTACCGCCGTTGGGCTAACGCTTCGTCGGTTCGTCCAATGACCGACACAGTGGCATCGATCTATTCCGATCACACCAATTTCAATGCTGGGTCGAAGGTCACCACGCTGAGTCGCTCCTCGACGGCACATAGAAGCTTGGCGTGATCGTGTCAGACAGCTCAACCATCGAATGAATTCACGATCTACCGTCTGACAGGTAGAGGTGCCCTCGTCTCACGAATGCACAGTACGATCGAAACATGTCAGGTTCCGCAGCAACTGAGCCTCCGTTTGAGCCCGATGCATTACGCGCCGGGGAGATCTTGCTCGACGTCTTAAGCTTTGCTGACGCGGCAACGTGGAGGGAGCCAGACCCCATTCCCAATCCTTTCGCTGCGCTCTCTGCAACAACATGACCAATCTCAACCTTGCCCAGCGAATATCGGCTCTACGCGACGTGCTCGACGCTTCGCAATTGGATTACGCGTTCGGCAGCGCGATCGCACTAGCGTTCTGCGTCGGGGAACCCCGAACTACGCGAGGCATCGACGTCAACGTCTTCGTGTCGCCCACCGAGGCGCAGGCGACCCGAATCCGGTGAGTACCTTTCACAGATGGAACCATCCCGGTCCTGCACCCGAAGCGCTCGCGGTGTTCAAAGCAATGGGTGACCGCCCCAAGGACTCGCGCGATATTCGCACGACGGCTAACACCAACCCGGTCAAAGCGAGCAATACGTCGGATTCATCTGGCGACACCGCCTTCGGATGAAGCTTCCGGTACCTGCACAGCATGTGGCAGTCTGACCACGCGACGCTGACCATCATCCATCGACGCGATCAGCGCCTCAGCAACGAGGTGTGCGCTGCGGCGAGCGCAGAGACTAAGAGTGGCCACCGGCGGCTGCATGTACTGCTCAACGAGGCCTTCGCTCTGCACGATGAGTGGGATGTCGTACTGCTCGGCAGCCATGAGATCTCGGACGGCCCGACTGACGCCACCAACTACAAACAGGCCGTCTGCGCCTTGATCCATGATGGCCTCGAAGGCAGTCCCCAAAGTCAGCTCATCGCCAAACTCGGTTTGGATCGGCTCCTTGCCCCGCGAGGACATCACACGGCAGTACTCGTCAGTGAATAGTCTGCTCAAGCGCGGTTCATGGACCGACGTCATGATCGCTGGATTCACGGCCCCCTGACCCTCAAGGTAGGCGAGCGCATCCACCGTCGCTTCTCGGTAGTCGTGGCTGACACTGATTGCCCATGCCGGATCATCACCGAATCCAGCGGTCGGCATATTCCGTGCAAGTTCCAGGTGGCTGTTATCCGGCTGTCCGGAAACAACGATAAGGCTGTCAAGAGGCAGCGCCTGGAGTAGCTCTGCTCGATCCGAGCTGACTGCCACCATGCCGGCTCCCTGCTCACACAGGCAGTCGAGTAGTTCATCGACAAAGTGGAGCCAGAACACCCGGGGGGCCATCGAGGTCGCTCTTGTGCTGCGTCTGTCAACTAGTGCACCTACGAGCCGGCCGCTCCCCGTCCGAGTTGCGCGAGCCACGACATTGGGCCGGTACCGCAGGTCGGCTGCTGCCTGCTTAACCCGCGCAATCGTCTCATCGCTGTATGCCGCAGAGCCGTTGAGTATGCGGGACACAGTCGCCGTCGAGACCCCTGCTCGGAGTGCGACGTGGCGCAGGGTCGGCTTCGTCACAAGAACTTGCCTCCAAAGTCGCGTCACTGCCGATTTTAGGGATAGCCCCTTGCAATCGATTGCATTCCGACTCGGCGTTTCCGCGAGCCAGAACCGGGCAACCTCGGGGTGTCACCGAGTGGAGTTGAAGCTCCCACCCGATAGGAGATACGAATGAAACGCACTGCAATCGCAATCGCAGTCACGGTGCTCAGTGGGGCACTCGTCGCAGGAACAGCAACCGCGGCCTCGGCCGCCGATGGATCGAGGTCAGGAGGTGCCGAGGGCGTCGTCACCATCTTCAAGTCGGCGATCGACATCGTCGGGGCACTCAACGGCCCGGCCGTCAATACTGACGTGACCGTGAAGAACGACACCGGCTACCCAATCGAGATCGTCGGAATGAGCCCCCCGTACAAGATGCAAGTCACTGCGCCAGCAAGCGGAACGGTCATTCCCTCTGGTCAAGCCTTCCAACTCGGAATGAGTGTGGAACGGGACTCCGGAGGTCGGGTTGACCGCGACGCTGGTGTGTCAGTCGTTTACCGACCGATCACGGGTTGGACCGGTACTGGATTCAGCAGCCCCTACAGCAAGAACAAGCCGATCTACGGCCCACAGCTGGGCCTGACCGTCAAAGCAATCGACTACCCAGAAGTTCGTCCAGAAATTACGGCCGGCGACGGAATGCTCGTGAAGATCGATGGCCGTGAGGTGGCCGCGGTCGAAATGACCGGAAGAAACGTAATGCCGTCGTTGGGTGTCGTCTCGATCACGTGATGCGCCCGCTACTAGTCCACGAGCGAACTAACAAGCCCAACCGTTGCGGACCTCGCCATACTGATCACAACTTCGGCAGGCAGGTCCGCAGCTAGTTCTCTGAAACCCGCATTGAGAAGACCTGAAGTGAGTGCCGCGGCAACCTGAGTCTTGACTTCATCGTGACCAAGTAGTTCACGCCAGGCGTTCGCAATCGATTCGCGCATCACACCATGCGCCTGCTCGATCGTTGTGTCGATCGACGGATTCGATGGCATGGATTGCGCCATCCCCATCAGCCAGCCATGACCAGTGTCGGCGGCCTGCTGAAGGTTCGCCTCAACCCAGGTCACGATCTGATCTCCGGGGCTCACCGCCTCCGCCATCTCCGCATCAACCGCTTCAAGCCAGTCGGGCAGATAGCGGCGCACGACAAGCTCGCGAAGATCGTCGACGGAATCCACGTATCGATAGATGCTGTTGCGCGCAATCCCTGCCTGCGCACTCACTGCTGCAGCCGTCAATGGTTGGGACGGACCTTCGCGCAAGATCGATTCAGCGGCGTCGATCAGGCGGGCTTGAACCTGGGCACGGTGTTCGGCCACTGTCGGTGCATCGATCTTCGGCATGACCCGTCCTTGTTAGAGACACCACCGTCGCGAACTTGACGACAAGCTGTCGCCAAGAGTAGCCTGGATTCTTAGAGACACTATGTCGGCAAGATTGGCGAACAAATTCTAAAGGTCGCGTTGGCGAGCATCACTTCGACCTTCGAGCGCTGACTCGCTGACCGAACACCGCTACAGACTGGAGAAACCATGCTGGCCGCAGCAATCGTGATCATCACCCTCGCGCTCGTCTTCTACACCATCGGAGTCTGGTCCGAGCGGGTTCAGGGCATCCTCAAACCTTGGCACGCCGTGATGTTTGGCATTGGTTTCGTGTGCGATGCAACGGGAACGTTCCTCATGACCAGAATCGCCAACGAGAGTGGTGAGCAAAGTGCAGGTGCCCTCGGCACGTTGATGGCCGTCAGCGGAACCATCGCTCTGCTCCTCATGGGTATCCACCTGGTCTGGGCGATCGTTGTTCTAATTCGCAACAACGAGCAGGAGAAGATCACGTTTCACCGCTTTAGCGTGATCGTCTGGGCAATCTGGCTCATTCCCTACGCCGCCGGTGCTGCCGTCGCGATGGCCGGGGCAAGCTGAGTAGGCGAGCTCAGTGAGCCTCAGACGTGCTGGTCGATGAGGATTTGGTTCCCGTCGGGGTCCGTGATCATGAAGCTCGCAGGACCTGCTGCACTCTCAGCAGTAGTGTCGGCGTAAATGTCGATACCGGAATCCGCTAGTTCGCTGCGAAGCTCACGGACATCAGTGAATTCGGCAGCGGGCTGCCAAGACCCCTCCCAACCGGGATTGAACGTCATGAGGTTCTTCTCGAACATTCCGTGGAAGAGCCCGATCACCGTCTTACCGTCGGCGAGGATCGTCCAGGTCTCACCATCGCCTCCGGTCCGTTCGAATCCGAGCTTCTCGTAGAACGCGCGCGAAGCTGCCATGTCCTTGACGGCCAAGCTCACTGAGAATGTTCCTAGCTTCATCTTCTACCCCACTCCAGGCGAATTGTTGCCGCATTCCAAGCCCTGTTCTAGCGACGCGCGACTCACGACAGAGTCAAGCACTTGAGGAACAGCTTTGCCATCGTTAAGTCTCTGGCTCACTTAAAGACGTACTTGACTGTCTGCGGTTCAATAGACCTATGACACGCGACGAGGTCTCTGCTGCGTACGCCGAATTCAGAATCGACGCCTCTATGAGTGAGTCCGATGCAATGGCGGCCTTGGAGTTGCTGGCGGCAGTGGTGCAGCGAAGTGCCGACGCTGCCACAGCGATTGCTGAGCAGGATGATCCCGATGGAACTTGGCAGAAACAGGCCGACGAACTCGAGGACCTCGCCAGCGAGCTCCAGAACATCACTATCGACGTCAATACCGAATGCCCAAGCTGCTCGGGCGAGGGTGCTTCAGACTGCCCAACGTGTGGCGGCTCCGGCGAGGTCGAGCCGACAAACATCGGAGACTCCGCCGCCGGAGAGACGAGCCGTGCCGTTGCGGAGGCTTTCGCCAGACTGAGCTAATTGGTCCCCGATGGAACGTGGCAGGCATCGCGCCTCACCCGGTAGCGT
>DMNR01000232.1:7791-10077 GCA_003452655.1 Actinomycetota bacterium
GTCGTGCCGACTGCCGAAGAATGCATCAGCTACGGGGTTCCAACATTCAAGGTCGACGGAAACTCAGTGGCGGGTTTCGCCGCGTACAAGAATCATCTGAGTTACCTCCCAATGAGTGGTTCCGTTCTTTCCGACCCAGCACTCGAGAACGACCTCTCCGGATTTGAGACCAGCAAAGGTGCGTTGAAGTTCACAGTCGACAAGCCACTTTCTGCGGCACTCGTTCGAAAGCTGATCAAGGTTCGCCGCACACAGATCTAGCGGCACGTGGTACGCACATACGACTTCTGCAAGCCCAGGCCGCGTTGCAACCCTGACCGAGATCAGCGGAATTGCACTTCAGGCAAGTACGCGCGAGGAATCCCGACCATTCCCGTGTAGAGCAGAGTGCTGCGAATGTCGAAGGGAACTCGCCAGTACCCGCCATGAACACCAGCACGAGTCAGCCTCAGTTCGGGGTGCTCATCAACCGGCGGAACATTCAAGTCGTGCACGAGCAGCGCCGTCATCAGCACGCTCATTGTTTCGGGCGCAAACACCTCAAGTCCTGCGGCCCGCGCCCCGTAGTAGCCGGCCGCGAGTACGCGGTTCTTGGTGACAGACACCGTCCAGGTTGGAGGTGCGACATTGAACGATGCCTGCTGACCCTGCCGCCACGACTCGATCGCGCGCCAGCGCTGCAGGCGCTTTGCCAGCGAGTAGTTCGGACCTTGCTGGGTCACGATCGCGTCGATGATTCCCATCGAATCGCCATCGGAACTCTCGAGGAGTTCTTCATAGGCGGGCGCGTAGAGCTTGCCGACACTGATCGTTCGCATTGGCAGTTCCAAGGCTCGCCACTTGCGCGAGCGACGGCGAGCATTGCTGTCTTCAACGGCATCGGGTGAAACCAGGAAACAGTCGCTCGGAGTCCCGGCATACGCCATCGCGACGGTTTGACCATTGGCGACCAGGCTCGTGCCAATCACATCTGCTGCCAGAGTGGCCTGCACGTGAAGAGCGCCGTCCGCGTAGATGTACACCCCGAGAACCATCGGTTGATCGTCATATCCGCGCAGCCAGTTCGCGAGCTCAGGGACGTTCTCAATCACGTTCGCACCCGCACGGGCGGCAACCGAACCCTTCACGTCGGTACGCACCGGAATATGGACCGTCGACGCCCCTTCACGGGCAGTCTTGAGAATCCGATCCCACACCTGCTCCCGAGGAAGATCGACTGCCAGTACGTCGGCTCCCCACGAAGTGAGCGCCGGCAGCGGACTCGTCTGCGCTCCGGCTCCGAGAACGGCGATGCGCTGGCCCGGCAAGCGAAGCCACTGGGGGTTATCGATGACCAGGTTGAGCTCGGAAGCGGCCGACGGCTCAATGATTCCGTGGGCAACCCAATCAGCGAGTTTGCGACGAAGCGCGTCACCACGTAGTTCTTTGCCGAGGTAGGGCACCACCAACTCGCTTGCCGGCACAGCTTTGCCCTGGACGGTTTCGGTAGCGAACTCAAACGCTGGCGCCAAGTCCGCTGCCACGTCCAGTGAAGTCACCTGACCGTCGCGCTCGAAGACAATGCGGGACCTCGCCGATTCAAGACCGGCTGCGGCGATGGCCTCGGCAGCCTCCCGGGAACTCGCGCACAGTGCGGTGATCTCTGGAATGAAGGCCGCGTACTCCTTGCGCCAGGACTTGCTCGCGTCGATCCGCTTAGCCAGGTCTGGGTCGACCCCGCGAACTGCGTCTGCCCAGATCGCCTGGTTCACGGCCAGAGAACCGCGCTTCCCTGATTTGTCGAGAGGGAAGACAACTCCGACATCTGAAACCACAGGGCACCTCCGACGAAGGATTAAAGAAGAGCGCAGATGGGGAAATCTGCTCACTGTGAGCCTAGTGATAATCGGGTGAGTTTGCGGCCATCGTTCCGCCAAACAAGTGCACTGCCGATGCCCAGGTCTTCGGCACGGCTACTTGCTATCGCGCTTGGCCTGACGCTTCGCGCCGAGCGCACGCGTTCCTGCACGGTTCTTCTCCGTCGCAGGCGTGCGCAGTTTAGATTTGCCAGGACTGGTCTTGCCCACGGCCGGGTTCTTCGTCTTCGGGGCAGCCTTTGCGGCACTCTTCGTCGGGGCCGGTTGACCTGCCTTCGCCGCTCGAGCGGCAGCTATGCGTTCCTCGCGGAGTTCGCGGGCGCTTGCTGCGGCCAAAGCGGCGAGGCGCCGACTCACACGCGCAAGCGCTTCATCGACACTATATCGGCGGGTCAAGCAGCTACCGAAAATCAAAGCCGCCGAATGGGCC
>DMNR01000232.1:10174-10498 GCA_003452655.1 Actinomycetota bacterium
TCCTTGACGACGATGACGTCCGTACCTGACACATCGACGTTTGGGTACCAGCCTGAGTGGGCTGCGACCACTTGGTGGATGGTCGATCCCGATGCGGTCGTGATCACCATGTCTAGGTCATGATCGGTCATGTTGGCGTTGATCATCTGCTGAATGTTGGCGTCCGATGCCGACATCGAAACGGGTGCAGCCTTCGTGTAATTGGCTGGCGTCGAAGCGGCCGCAGGTCCGACGGCGGCCGCGGCAACCCCGAAGGTGGCGCAGGTAAGCGTGGCGATCGCAAGAGCGGTGTTTCGGGCACTGTGGTTCATGGCGGGTCCTAAC
>DMNR01000343.1 GCA_003452655.1 Actinomycetota bacterium
CAGCACGCCGCCCTCGGCGCACGATGGAACCATGCCCGGGGGCGGTGGCTCTGGGTAAAGGTCACGGTATTGCGGGCCTTCTTGCGCCCAGAACACGGACACTTGGCCTTCGAAGCGGTAGATGGATCCCCATACGTAGGGCTTGCCGAGGATGACGGCCGCATCGTTCACGAGGTAACGCGTGGCGAAGTTGTCGGTGCCGTCGAGGATCAGATCGTAGCCGCTGAAGATCTCAAGGACGTTGTCGTTGTCGAGGCGTTCGTTGTGCAATTGAACGTTGATGTACGGGTTGATCTCAAGGACAGAATCGCGAGCCGATTCAGCCTTTGGCCGTCCGATGTCACTTTGCCCGTGGATGACTTGACGCTGGAGATTTGACTCATCAACCTCGTCGAATTCGACAATGCCAATCGTGCCAACACCGGCAGCGGCCAAGTACAGCAATGCCGGGCTGCCGAGCCCACCGGCGCCCACACAGAGGACTCGAGCGTTCTTCATGCGCTTCTGGCCGTCCATGCCGACATCAGGAATGATGATGTGACGGCTGTAGCGGCGAACCTCATCAACCGTCAGCGACGCTGCTGGTTCAACCAGGGGTGGCAAAGACACTTTGTGCTCCGAGTTCAGTGTGTGGATTCCGCGGGACATCGCGTAGCGCAATCGTACGCCAGCCAACGAAGGGGTCATTCGCCAATCACAACAGTGAGGCTCACGTCATTGTTCCCGCTTGCCCACAAGACGGTCTAACCAACGAGCTGACGCCACGCTTCTGCCACGATTCGCGGGTGCTCCATCTGCGTCACGTGGCCGGAGTCCGGCACTACCATCACACTGGCGTTCGGGAACTCCTTAGTCGAGCGAAATGCTGCCCTGGGGTTAACGAGTTTGTCCTCGCGGCCATAGATCAGCAACACCGGCGCCTTGATCCCGCGAGCCAACTTCCATGGCGACTGTTGGGAGTAGTCAAAGTAGGTGGCGATCAACCCTCTCAGAGTCTCCAAACTCGCTTGTGCAGTGTGGGAAAGTGCGTCCCGCTCGCGCGCCTCCGCGACTTGATCGGCCAACCGGCGCGGATCAATCCGATTTGGGTCCGCGTAACAAATCGACATGCTCATACCCACGCGCCATTCGACGTCGCGCTTCATCATGCGCCGCATGAGCCGTTCACCAACGCCCGGAATCGCGGTAATCGGCATGTGGATACTCGAGGCTCGTGGCCGCAGCTCTGGGAGCGCAGGTGAAATCAACGTCATCGACTTGATCAGGTCTGGATGTCGGGCTGCCAGCTGCACCGCAGTCGCACCACCCATGGAGTTGCCGAAGACATGCACTGGCCGCTCCCCCACCAACTCGCGGATCAGGTCGGCGACGATGTCGGCATGGGCGGTGATTTTGTAGTCACCGTGGTGTGGCGGTGGAGATTGGCCGAATCCGGGGAGGTCCGGAGCAATCCCGAAGACCTCATCGGCGAGCAGCGTCATTAACTCCGTCCAGTTGGTCGACGAGCCGCCGAGTCCGTGAATGAACACGGCGACGGGTGCATTCGCGTCGTCCGTGGCCACTGGAGCCCCGGCAGTTCGCACGAACAGTTCGGTATCACCGACTGACACAAGGGCCCCAGGCAACGGCGGAACGTAGAAGCCACCATTGAGTTGGGTGGGTGTGGACGCCGAATCGGGGCCCGAATTCTCGGAGGTCACTGTGGTCACGAATCCACCGTACGGATGTGGCCCGCCGGTCGCTACCGACACCACTTCCATTGGCCAACCGGGAAATTAAGTTACTGGCCGGTAGTATTGGGCGGGTGCCGGTAAAACAGGAGCAGACCCGAGCGGTACGCCTGCCGCGATCGGTGCGGCGGGCGCAACTTCTTGACGCCGCACTTGAGGTCTTCACGAGCCAGGGTTACCACTCGGCCGCAATGGACGACATCGCCGAACGGGCAGGGGTCAGCAAGCCGGTCCTCTATCAGCACTTCCCCAGCAAAATGGATCTCTATCTTGCACTCCTCGATTCCGGCGCCGAAGACTTGATTGCAAAAATCAAGGAGGCACTTGAGAGCACCCGTGACAACCGCATGCGCGTGACAGCGGCTGTCGCGGTCTACTTCTCATTCGTAGACGACTCCGCCGAGGCATTCCGCCTGCTGTTCGAGACTGACCTCTTCAATGAGGAGCCCGTCCGAGAACGCGTCCAGCGCGCCGATGATGAATGCGCCGCATTGCTGCGCGAGGTCATCGCCGAAGACACCGGACTCGGCTCCGAAGAATCGACGATGTTGGCATTCGGACTCATGGGAATGGCTCAACTCAGCGCACGCCGATGGCTGCGCGGCGATGAGAGCATCGACCGCCAACGCGCGGCAGAACTTGTCTCAAGAATGGGCTGGCGAGGGATCTCTGGATTCCCCCGCCACTCACAAAGCACCCGCCAATTGGGCGAACCTGAAGAGAATGCGTAGGCTGACCCCACAATGACTGAAGCTAAGAAATCGGCCGCCCGTAAGCCGCGAACCAGTTCTGCAACCACGACCCGTGGTGCATCCGCAACCAAGTCTGATAACACTCGGAGGTCCACGTTGGAAATCAAGATCGGCGTGCAGCAAAGTCCCCGCGAGATCACCTTGGATGTCGACAAGACCTCGGCGGACATTGAAAAGGCCCTCACCGAGGCAACGACTAAGGGCACCACGTTGGTTCTCGAGGACATCAAGGGACGCAAGGTCCTGTTGCCCGCTGCTCAGATTTCCTACATCGAGATCGGCGAACCATCAACGCGCAAGGTCGGCTTCGGCGCCAGCTAGTCAGTCGCAGCGAACCACGAGGTCACGCCTCCAGGCCCAGCGACTTCATTCGGGCGGTGTGGTTCTCTGTGAGGTCGGCGAACATTCGCGTCACAGCGGCAAGGTCCGGCCCGGAACCCCCGAGAACAAGATCGATGAGAGCCTCACGCTGAGCCGCAACGCGCTGCGATTGGGCCACGGCCTCGCCCATCAGGCGTCGACCCCACAAAGCAAGTCGACCAGCGACCTTCGGATCCTCCGCCACGCAGTACTGCACAGCGTCGACGACAAATTTCGAATGCCCTAGGTCGGCGCACACCTCATTGATCAGGTCGCGGGTCTCGGGATCAAGATATGCCGCAACGTCACGGTAGAAGTCCGTTGCGATACCGTCACCGACGTAGGCCTTCACCAGGCTC
>DMNR01000345.1:0-919 GCA_003452655.1 Actinomycetota bacterium
CGAGCACGTCCCGAGGTCCGGGTGGTGCTGCCGCTGCATCCAAACCCTCGCGTCCGTGATGCGATCCGGCCGATCCTCGACGGCATCGAGAATGTGCTGCTAACCGAGCCACTTGAGTATGCGAACTTCGCGCGCCTGCTCAAGCGGGCGCGAATCGCGATCACAGACTCTGGGGGCGTCCAAGAAGAAGCACCGTCACTTGGAACGCCAGTCCTGGTAACCCGCGACCAAACCGAGCGCCAAGAAGGCGTCGATGCGGGAACGCTGAAGCTCGTCGGGACCAACACCGAGCTCATCGTCTCGGAGACCCTGCAACTGCTCGACAACCCAGCCGTCTACGAGGCAATGCGTGCGCGACGCAACCCCTACGGCGATGGATTTGCCTCCGCCCGGATCGTCGCTGCTCTGGAGACGATCGCCTTCGGTGAGACAGCACCGTCGCCGTTCGGGCCGAGCTTCTCGCGCAGCGCTGTACTGCTGGCGGCCGGATACGAGGACTTGCCCGCGTCGCCATACGAGATGCGCCGACAGTCCGAGCCCTTCGGTTCGGCGAGCGGCTATGTAGGGCCGGAGAGGCGACGCATGAGGCGGAACGAGTGAACGGGTTCTTCCTCTTCGCCGGACTCCCGTGGCCGGTCGTCATCCTCTTCACGATTGCGCTGGTGATCGTGTTGATTGGTCACGGCTGGGCGATCGTGCTGTTTATCGTCGGCGGCAAGGCCGTCAAGACAGCGCCGTCCCGTTCGACAGAACTCACCGACAGTTTCCATTGGGTGTTCATCGTTCCTGCGCTCGACGAAGAGGTCACAATCGCCGACAGCGTGAACCGGCTGCGCGAAGTCAACGCAAGGCACCGGACGATCTTGGTGATCGATGACGGCTCGACTGACCGCACTCCAGAAGTACTAGCCGGAATGGC
>DMNR01000345.1:1138-2853 GCA_003452655.1 Actinomycetota bacterium
GGCGGAGTCCAACTCAGCGTGCGGATCTACAACCGCTTCAATCCACTTACCTGGATGCAGGACGTGGAATTCGGCGTCTACGGAGGGCTGTACCAGATTGGCCGGACCGAGTGGGGCACGGCCGGAATGGGCGGTAACGGCCAAGCGAATCGACTATCCGCACTCAATAGTGTGGTGGCTCCAGGAGCGCCCGGACCGTGGCGAGACACCTTGACCGAGGATCAAGACATTGGTCTGCAGTTGCTCGAAACTGGTTGGCGAGGCACTCATGAGGTACGCGCGACCGTCGCCCAGCAGGGCGTCTCAGACCTGCGGCGGCTCTACCGGCAGCGCACCCGGTGGTCACAAGGAAACCTGCAGGCGATGTCGCACCTAAGCAAGATCAAAGACGTTCGGTGCTCGACGATTGCGAAGCTTGATCTCTTCTGGGCACTCCTGCAGCCACCCCTGCAGGCCATCGTTGGATTGGCCACGATCGTTGCCCTGTTCTTCGCCATCTTCCTCGGGACGCCCTTCATCTCCGAAGGCACCCAATGGGCATGGTTGTGGCTGGTATTCCTGTTCTTCCTCGCCTTCGGGGGTACCGCGATCGGATGTATGGCATCCGGCCGAGGTAACGGATTCATGGGTTACGTGAAGGGGTTGGTCATAGCCATTCCGTACGCTTTCTACTCATGGATCCTCTGGCCCGTCATCGTGCGCGCGACATGGAGACAGTTTCGCGGGGCGAGCGGCTGGGACAAGACCACCCGAGAACCGCTGGAAGCCGACACATCGGCCGCCCGATGAAGAGAGCTATGGCGACCCTCTCCGCGGCCGTGCTCGTCACGACCGCGATCGCCGCGGCAACCGTTCCGGCATCGGCCGCAACCAAGGCGTCGAGCAAGAAGATCCTGGTCAACGAGCAGTTCGGCTCGTTGGACTCCGACTCGACGTGGACAGACGGTCAGACGCTTGGACGCTGGCAGGTGGTCTTCGCTGGCTTCGGGTCGGTGACGCGGCCCGCCACTCGGCCGCGCTCGCTTCGTTTGTCGCCAGCCCGCGCGCAATCGGCGGGGGAGACGCATGCGGCGCTCGTGGTGTCCCGAAAGTCATTCGCGAATCGCTGTTTGGACGTGCGGACTCGAGTTATCGTCCGCGAACAACTGCGCGCGGGTTCTACCCCCAACCCGTGGGAAACCGCGTGGCTCGTGTGGGACTACCTCGACAACGAACACTTCAGCTACTTGGCGATCAAGACCAACGGTTGGGAACTCGGGAAGCGCGACCCCGCGTACCCAGGTGGCCAGCGATTCCTTGCCACTGGCGAAACGCCTACCACGGCTGCTGGTCAATGGCGGACAGCACGAATCAAGCGGACTGCATCGGCCGACGGGTTGCGAAGCACGGTCCGCGCCTTCGTGGGCGGCGTCAATGTAGCGACGTTCCGCGATACGGAGAGGCCGTACGTCAGCGGGAAACTCGGGATGTACGTCGAGGACGCGACCGCGGACTTCGACAAGATCGTCGCCAGTAGTTGCTAGCTCAACACAATCCCGCGATCGCATCCCACCGCATCCCCTTTGCCACACCGCCGGTCCTTTGTTGAGTGCGAGGTTGTTGGGCATTTGGCATTCGCAAATCCACCAACAACCTCGCACTCAACAAAGGACACTTGGGGACACCCATCGCAGATGGATGTCCCCAAGTGTTTGGCGGAGGCGGAGGGATTTGAA
>DMNR01000020.1 GCA_003452655.1 Actinomycetota bacterium
ACAACGGCTATGACGGCATCGACCTCGACTTCGAGAAGTTTGCATTCAATGACGGGCAACAGACGTGGGCGGCAACCAAGTCGTCCTGGGTGACCTTTGTGTCGGAATTGGCTACCTCGTTGCATGCCACTGGCAAGTTGCTCTCGGTATCGGTTCCGCCGATGTACAGCGACTCGTCCGGATACTGGGTATACGCATTTCGAGATATCGCACCGCACATCGACAAGCTGCGGATCATGGCTTACGACTATTCGTGGGATTCCGCCGGTCCGATCGGTGGGCCGCTGTCGTGGGTTCGGACGGTACTCGGATACGCAGTTGATGCCGTGCCCGCATCCAAGGTGTATCTGGGGACCCCGACCTATGGCCGCGACTGGGTGACGTCGTCAGCTGGGTCTGGTTGCCCCGCCACCTTCAGTTCGCGAACCTACAACTCCAGTGAGATCACATTCACCGACGAGTGGGTTCGCAGTTCGCCGAGTATGGAGCGGAACAAGATCTACGCCGAGGCATATAGCGCGACGTGCACGGTCAAGCGGAGTGCCTGGATGCCCGACGCGCAGACCACGCTTGCGCGCTGGAACGTTGCGAGTGAGTTTGGAATCGCTGGCCTCGCGCAGTGGATGGTCGGGACAGAGCAGGTCGGACAGTGGGACCTGCTGCGAGCCGCGGTCTCACCGAACCCGCCTCCGACTTCAAATCCCGAGCCGCTGCCCGCGCCTGTCAACGAGCCTGCACCGATCGAGAGCCCGACGGTCGACCCAGTGCGAGGCAAGGTCGCGCCGCTGGAGATCTGGCTCGTCAAGAAGGGTAAATCAGTCCTCACCATCAAGGGAAAATTTGGCACGCCCGGAAAGCGGAACGTCACCCTCTATCGCAAGGTCCACGGCAAGTACCGCAAGGTTGCGACAGCAACAACGACGAAGTCGGGGAAGTTCTTCTTCCGGCTTACGCTCACCGGCTCGACGCTCAAACTGCGCGCCGGATCGAAGCTTGGGTCAAGTCAAGTCCTGGTGGTCAGGCGTTAACGCCATCGCATTTCGCTTCTACGCGTTGAATGTGACATAGGTAACCGTTCCCGCGGGTTTCGCACCTGTGTCCGATTTGTCTACGTAGCGTTGTGATCAATCACGAGTCCGCCACAGCCGCATAGAGCGTGGGCGGATTGTCTATCTTCAAGGGGAACCCACGTTGTCTTTGCGATATGTGTCGATTTGTTGCGCCACGGGTGCCGTTCTTGGTCTGGGGTTTCTTGCATTGCCCGCAGCTCAGGCGGCCGAGCCAGCTTTTGCGAGCAATACCGCTGCACTTTCAGCGGTTCCGCCGGTGAGCCTCACGCATCTACCGGGACTGTCGGGGCCTGCGGCGGCGGCGCCCGCGACCGCAGCGCCTGTTGTGCCTGCGGCACCGCAGCGGCCACCAGCCCAACTAATTCCACTGTCAGCAAATCCCAACGCGCAGGGCAAGCAGAAGAAGCGGTTCGCGACCTTCCAGCCAGGTGAATGCTCGTTTCCAGGAGTCAAGAATCCGTCGTCCTGCGATAGAGCGCAACGGTGGGCGATCAACCAGGTGAAGAACCCGAGCCAAAGCTGGTCGTATCTGTGCCTGAGCTTCGTGACTCATGCGTACGGACGCTCATCTGGGGCGCCCACCGCCTCCGCCATGTGGGACGGATTGTCGAGTAAGCGCAAGCACCCAGGTGATACCAATGCACCCGCCGGAGCGTTGATGTTCTGGGGTCCCAATCATGTGGCTCTCTCATTGGGCAACCGTGCGTTGATCAGTACGGACGTGTTGGGCTCCGGCGATGCGTGGGTCGTGTCGTACGCAACCATGCAGTCGGTCTGGAATCTCGACTACCTCGGCTGGGCTGAGCCGGACTTCTCATAGCGTCCTGTCCAACCGAATTCCGGCGCGTAGCTGCCGTTGGGTTGAGCGCTCGGTTCAGATGTCGACCTGGCCACCCTTGGGAACTGACAGGGCCGGATGGTGATGCGCGAACACGTCGCTTGGGTTCTGTCCTCGGGCCAGCTGCCACAGCATAGTCAGAGCGTCCACGAGGCCTTCGGGTTGAGCAGCCGACGGTGAGGCACCAGGGTGCTGGGGTGCGATCCGGACGCGCAGCACGCCAGGTCGGATCGTGAAGCGAAGGGGTGGCGCGACATGCATCGATTCGCCGTCCACTCCGACCGGGACCGGCGCATCAGAATTGATGACAAATGTGGGGGCATTCCACTGCCGCCACGGCAGGCGCAGGCGCGCGAGTCCGTGGGACCGTTCGTGCGGTCCGGCCAAGATGGTGACTCCCAACAGACCGTCATCGACTCGTGGCCGGGTTCCCGCACCCAAGCGAGGGCCGAGTCGATAGCTGTTATTCGATACCAAGATCACCGCTGCACCGCTGTGAACGTTCCCGCCCGGCCCGCGCCAGACCAGCTCACGAGAGGGCGCCTCGAGGCCAACGACCTCGGGGGCGGCGTCGAGGATCGTGCGCAGCTTCGCTTCGCGGTAGCCATCCTTGGCGACCGCCTCGGCATAGAGGCCCATCGAGACGTTGTTGACGAATATCGTGCCGTTGACATCTGCCAGATC
>DMNR01000395.1 GCA_003452655.1 Actinomycetota bacterium
TGCTCGTCCGCTTTGACCTTTCGGGCTTGGGCAGATTGGATCTGCGTCTGAGCCAATGCCACGGCATCGGCCGCCTGCTGTTTGGATGCGCCGACCTCTGCCAGCAAGCCAAGCGAACGATTGATGGCGTCGGCATCTCGATTCGCTGACAGTCCCGGGTAGGAGCGCAACAGGGAGTACGCGATCGGATCACCGGATTGAACCGCCTGCAACTTCGAGACAATCTCGGGTTCGACGCCGACGATGTACAACGAACGGGCAAACACCGCGAGTTGTGCGCGGGCCTTGTTGATCTCTGCCTGCATCGCGTCGTACTTGATCGCGAGCTTTGCCTGAGCCTTGTTCGCGGCATCAAGGCGCGGGGCCGCCTGCGCGACTGCGCCGTCAGCAGCCGCGATCTCCGCCAGCGCGGTCTTGCGCTGTTCATCGAAGTCTGCCGCCCAGTCAAGGCACTGACCGGAGACACCGGTTCCACCCTCGAACTTGGTACCCCACGGCGACTGGGAAACTGCCGCGAGCACCGCCGACGCATCATCGCCAGCAGCTAAGGCAGTCCTGATCCCGTCGTAGAACCCGAGACTGAGGGTCTTGAGAGTTGCAGCCACGCCCGTCGACCAGTCCGGGTAGTTGCGAACTCCAACGGAGTTGAAGATCGAGTCCCCAGGCATCGACTGGGTCGTGTTGATCGGGTTATAGCGAGACGCACCGTTGATGAAGTGACCACCCTCTGCCGCCTCCCACGCCATCATGGCGCAGACGTTGCTTCCGGAGACGGGCCATTGGCCTTGCCGTAGGAGCGCTACTGCGAACTGTGCCGGGGAGGCAATTTCGGCCACGACGGCCGCTGCGGTGGCCTGCGGGGTCGCAGTCGCCTTGATCGGTGCAGGGGCGGCAGTGGCGGTCGACACAACGACGGAAGAAAAGGCGGCCAGGCCAGCGACGCCAACGATCAAGGCGCGAGTTCGCCTGCCGTCCTTCACCATGATCTCCGTCCACCGCAGTGACGACCGGTATTCGTCCCTAGGATCATCAACCTAACCATGGTAGGTAAGTTACGGAAGTAAAGACGGTTGAGAAGCAGCAGCACGTCCACCACTTCCGCAACTGCGTAGCCTGACTGAGCTGGCGACTGGGAGACCAACGCGAATGACCGAGATTCTGTGCGTTGGACTAACGACGATCGACATCACTTACCGCACCCCGACAGTGCCTTCAGTGGGAAAGAAGACCCAAGCCACGAGTGCATCGCTGAGCTTTGGTGGTCCAGCCGCGAATGCAGCAGCAACCGCGGCCGCCATGGGACTCGCGGTGACCCTATGCTCCGCTGTGGGCAATGGCCCGTTCGCTGATGTGGCGGTTGCCGAGCTGGCAAAAGCTGAAGTCGAACTCCTCGCAGCGAGGTCTGCGGCGCAGTTGCCCATCTCAGCGGTGACCATCTGCGATGACGGTTCACGCACTGTCGTCTCGGCCAACGGAATCAACGAACTGCCCGCCGAACCCAGCACACTCGTTGAGGTCACCCGATCCTGCAAAGTCGTCTTAGTGGACGGGCACTATCCAGAGTTGGCACTCGCGGCACTGCAGTCCGCTCGCGCGGCCGGGATTCCGACGGTGATCGATCTCGGGAGTTGGAAAGACTCGTTGCCGATGCTGCTGCCCTACTGTTCTATCGCCATCGCATCGGCGGACTTCAGCGTTCCAGGTTCGAGCATCTATGAGTACCTATTTGCCGCCGGCATTGAGTTCGCCGCTGTCACGAACGGCGAATCAGAAATCGTATGGCGAGACGCACACGGTGCGGCCGGCCACGTCTGCGTCCCCCAAGTTCGGGCCATCGACACCAATGGTGCTGGAGATGTCCTCCACGGTGCATTTGCCGCGTTTCTGTCCCGCGGGGCAGAAGCGGTCACGGCACTGGAACAGGCAGCTGTCCTGGCAAGCGAGAGTTGTACGAGATTCGGGGCTCGAATTCCGGCAGCAGCTGCCCTCCATTTCGGCGGACGACAACAATGACCGTTGCTTTGCTCATCTCGGTCGCGCTCCTGGCCGGGATCTTCGCGGGTCTCACGGGAGCCGGTGGTGGTCTCATCCTGGTGCCGCTGCTGGTGTTCATGGGCTACTCCGCCCTGGAATCCGTCGCCACCAGCAATATCGCAGTGATGATCTCCGCGATCTCAGCGACAGTGATGAACTCCCGCGACCACGACCTGCCGTGGCGCAGGATTCTGCTACTTGCCATACCCGCAATGGTCCTGGCGCCCATCGGAGCCATCGTTGCCAGCCGATCTCCGGAGATCGCACTACTCATCGCCTTCTGCGCGCTGAACATCGTCAACATCTACCTACTCGGAAAGCGTTCGGAGCTTTCGCAGGCGAAGCAGGAATCGGCGGAGAACAACGTCGCGGGCAAGGTGGTCGCGGTCGGCGGCTCCGGAGGGCTGCTCGCCGGCCTCTTCGGCGTCGGTGGCGGCTTGGTCATGGTCCCGCTGCAGGTTCAATGGCTGGCAACACCCATCCAGCAGGCGGCCCGCATCTCGCTCGCGGTGATCATCTTCTCGAGCATCGGCGCGATCCTCGGCCACGGAATTGCCGCAGATGACTCTCTCTTCTGGACGACAGGTTTGATCTTGGGGATTGGCGGTGTCGTCGGTGCGCCCATTGGCGCTCGGATCCTGACCCGAATTTCTCAGCGAACGTCAACAATCATCTTTCAACTCACGCTCGTTGCCGTCACAATCAGTCTGCTGTTCAAAATCTTCACTCGCTAGCAAGCCGCTCACCACCGGAGGCAGCAATCAGCGCATCCAAGCTCGAACATGCGACGACAATCCGTCGCGTCGAGAAGCGCCGCAACGAGTTGCGCGACGCGTCGATGGCCAGACTGCAGGAACTCGACTGGTTCGATGGCCTGTCAGCCGACGCGCAGGGCTGGGTCAGCGAGGTCGTCAATGCGGGGATCGAACGGTTTCTGGTCTGGCTCAATAACCCCGATGAGCCACTGCTCGCCTCAAACACGGGCCTCGGCTCCGTGCCGACCGCGGCGGCGCACGCGGTCACCCTCGGCCAAACGGTTGAACTCATCAGCACGGGGCTCGGAGCAATTGAACCGATAGCCGCAACCATGGCTGCGAAGGGCGACGAGGAGTGGCTGCTTCAACAGATCGCCAGATATGGCCGAGAGATCGCGTTCGCGGCCGCGCTGGTGTACGCACGGGTTGCCGAACAACGCGGTGCCCGTACCGCCCGCCAAAGCTCCGACTTGGTTGATGCACTGATCACAGGACGTTCACCGGCTGCCATCGAGTTACTCGCGAGCCGAGTTGGCTTCACCCCAGCGACGCCGGTGCGGGCCGCTGCGTGTGTGCCGACTCAGGACCCACAACTGGCGCTGGCAGAGATCGAACGATCGGCCCGCAAGCTCGATAGACACGTGGTGACTGCTCTACACGAGGGGCTGATCGTTGCAGTGTGGGCCACGCGTGCGCGGGAGCACCCGTTGACGGTCGCTCGCCAACTGTTCGGGCCTCACGCGTCCGCTGTGGTGGCAGGGCCGGTCGAGTCGATCATCGCGGCGGGACCTGCGTTGCGGCGAGCGATCGCGGGATTGGCGGCACGCCCCGCACGCCCGCGTACCCGTGAAGTGCTGGAGGCAAGCGACCTACTGTCTGAGCGAGCGCTTATCGGAGAGCTTGCTGCCCAAGATGAACTCGTCGATCGATGCTTTGTTCGCCTCCGCGACAGTGGCACTGGTCTGCTCGAGACCGTAGATGTCATGTTCGACAATCAAGGCGTGCTCGAACAGGCAGCAAAAGCCCTGCCGGTCCACGTCAATACGCTTCGTTATCGCCTTGATCGAATTGCCGAGTTGACCGGATTCGATCTTCGCGACAGCCGCGGTGCATTCGCAATCTTCACGGGGGTCAGCCTCGGGCGCATGCGTGATGCGACGGGCGCCACACCCATTGATTTGTAGGAAACCTCCAAAGAGGTCGGCGGATCTTCGGAGAGGTTGCTAGACGACAAACGAGCCACAACGCCCGCAACATTAAGAGGTGCTCATATTTGTCTCGCCCGGCCAGGGCGCTCAACGGCCCGGAATGCTCACCCCTTGGTTGGCCGATTCCACAGCCAAGACGCAGCTCGAAATCCTCAATGCATGCGTTGATTTTGACCTTCTCGCCGCGGGAACGACCTGGGATGCCGACCGCATCCGGAATACGCGTATCGCCCAACCGTTGATCTTCGCCACGTCCCTGGTGTCGGCCTATGCGGCGATGGCAGGAAACGCCAAGCCTGCGGCCGTGACTGGTCATAGTGTTGGCGAATGGTGCGCCGCTGTCGTGGCTGGCGTACTGACGGCGACCGATGCGATGGCACTTGTTGCCGCTCGGGGAAATGCGATGTCCTTGGCCTGCGAAGAGGAACCGACCGGGCTGTGCGCAACCCTCGGTGGCGACCGAGACGAGGTCACTGCGGCTGCAACTGCTTGCGGACTCGCCTTGGCCAACGACAACGGCCCGGGTCAGCTCGTGTTCGGCGGAACCCGTGAACAGCTCGACACCTTCTCCGCAGCTCCCCCGGCGAAGGCCCGGGTTCGCCAACTCGAAGTTGCCGGTGCCTTCCACACCGAGGCCATGCATCCAGCAGTTGCACAAGTGACCGAATTCGCTGCTGGCTTCCCCGTCAACGATGCCAATATCCCGTTGATCTCGAATCGCGATGGCGCAACTGTCACCAACGGTCGCGAGATCCTCGATCGCCTCGTGGATCAAATCGCACTGCCCGTCCGGTGGGACCTCGTCATGGACACCCTGGCCGCGATAGACGCGACTGAGGCAATCGAGACATGCCCGTCGGGAACTCTCAGCGGAATCCTGCGCCGGAATCTCAAGTCTGTGACAACCCAGACCGTCGATACGCCCGCAGACGCGCAGGCACTGTTCACGACCGACCTACGAACCAACGAACTTATGGGGGCACAGAAATGAACGGCGCCAAGATTCTCTCGATCGCGGCGGAACGTCCCGCCAAGACAATGTCGAACGACGAACTGCCCGGAAAGTTCGACATTGATGACGCGTGGATCCAGTCACGTACCGGTATCGCTACCCGTGGAGTCGCGAACGACGAGGAAACCCTCATTGAGATGTCCGCTGGTGCGGCCAGCAAAGCGATCGCCGCAGCTGGTATCGATCCGGCAACTATTGACCTCACCATCGTCGCCACGTCATCGAATCCAATCACCACACCAGGGATCGCACCCCCGTTGACCAATCGCCTCTCACTGACGTCTGGCGCGTTCGACATCATGGCGGCGTGTGCTGGTTTCTGTTACAGCCTGAACGTTGCCGCAGATTCGATCCGAGTAGGCAGCGCGCGCAATGTCCTCGTAGTCGGCGCCGAACGCATCACCGACCGCATGGACTGGAACGACCGCAATACCTGCTACCTCTTCGGGGACGGCGCAGGTGCGGCAATCGTCGCGGCAACGGACGTTGAAGACGATGGGATCGGCCCAGTGGTGTGGGGCAGCGATGGTGCGCTCGCCGACTACATCGCACAGCCAATCGACAGCCCCTATCTGCAGATGGACGGCCAGGCAGTCTTTAAGTGGGCAATCACCGAGGTAGCAGGAATTGCCCGGGAAGCGTGTGAGAAGGCCGGCATCGAGCCAAAGGATCTTGCCGCATTCGTTCCCCACCAAGCCAACCTGCGGATCGTTGAATCGGTCGCACGCAGCCTCGGCGTCGGCGAATCGACAGTCGTTGCCGACGACGTCCGCTACTCCGGAAACACCTCGGCGGCCAGCATCCCGCTCGCGATCGCGCGAATGAAGGACGAGGGCCGCATCCAATCCGGCGACTCCACATTGCTCATCGGCTTCGGCTCAGGAATGACCTGGGCCTCACAGGTCATTCGCTGTCCGTAGCTCAAACACTTCCCACATTCGTACAAGTTCAACAACCAACCAATTGGAGAAGAAATGTCAGACATCAACCTCACCGACAGCACCACGGTCCTCGCCACCCTCACCGAGGTCATCGAGGAAATCGCCGGACCGCGTTCGGTCGCCATCACTCGCGAAGCTGCGTTCGACGCGGACCTGGGCCTCGATTCGCTCACGATGGTCGAAATCATCGTTGTCGCTGAAGAACGCTTCGACATCAAGATTCCGGATTCCGCGTTTGCCGAGATGACCACTGTGGGCGAAGCCGTCGACTTCATCACCGAATCGGTGAAGGCTGCAAAGGCATCAGCATGACCTACTCCAACGATGCGGTGGTCGTGACGGGAATTGGCGCCACGACACCGCTCGGCGGAACTGCCCGCAGCAGCTGGCAACGTTTGTTGGCCGGCGACTCCGGGATCACCGAGTTGACCGACGACTGGGCACAAGACCTGCCGGTGCGAATCGCAGGAGTCGCCGCCGTGGACCCCGCGACCGAGCTTGATCGAGTCCAAGCTCGACGCTGGGATCGATCGCAGCAGTTCGCCGTGATTTCTGCGCGGGAAGCTTGGGCCGATGCGGGGCTTGTCGACTTCGACCAACCCGAACGGCTTGCGGTCGCGTTTGCATCGGGAATTGGCGGAGTCACCACCTTGCTCTCGTCGTACGACACGCTCAATACGCGTGGTGCGAGCCGGATCTCACCGCTTGCCGTCACCATGCTGATGCCGAACGGACCTGCCGCGGCGGTTGGGCTCGAGCTGGGTGCACAAGCGGGGGTCCACACGCCCGTGAGTGCCTGCGCTTCGGGTGCCGAGGCCGTGTCCCTCGGCCTGGACCTCATCGCCCTCGGGCGGGCAGACGTTGTCGTCTGCGGTGGCACCGAGGCAAGCGTGCATGCGCTACCCATCGCCGGATTCGCAGCGATGCGAGCACTTTCAACACGAAACGATGAACCCCAGGCGGCGTCCCGGCCGTACGACAAGGGCCGCGACGGATTTGTCCTCGGCGAAGGCGCAGGTGCACTGGTACTGGAACGTCGTAGCCATGCCATTGCCCGCGGGGCAACCATCTACGCCGAAGTTGCTGGCGCAGGGGTGACGTCAGATGCCTTCCACGTTGCCGCTCCCGACCCTGAAGGATTCGGGGCAAGCCGCGCGATCTCGATTGCCTTGGCGAACGCAGCTGCGAGCCCAAGCGATGTCGTCCACATCAACGCACATGCCACCAGCACGCCGGTTGGCGACATCGCCGAATCGGCGGCCCTGCACCGAGCACTCGGAGCATCTGCGGAATCGATCGCCGTCAGCGCGACCAAGTCCGCAACAGGTCACCTGCTAGGTGCTGCGGGAGCGATTGAGGCCGTCTTCAGCGTGCTT
>DMNR01000254.1 GCA_003452655.1 Actinomycetota bacterium
CACGCCAAGGGACTCATACTGTCCGGCGATTCTTCGAGCACCTTCGAACCTTGCCTGAGCTTCGACACTGCAGCCCCGAGGCTCGCGAGGTTTCCCGAGTCCCTCGAGTCCTTGGTGCTCCGATGCACAAGTAGGCATTCGCAACCGAGACGCCGAGCGCACCACCGATGACATAGCGTCCGTCCGGACCACTCGCCAGCTGGGTCGGTGAAGGGGTCGGTGAACGGCCCACCGCCGCAGCGTCAAACCAGCCATCATCGTCGCGCAATTCGGCCAAGATCTCGGCCAAGAAAATTGGCGAGAAACGGCACCACGAGCCGACACTCGGCGGACTGACACTTCACAAAAGGCCCGCTAGAGGGCACTATTTGTCACGAGACGAACGGTCCATCAGAGATAGCGACGTCAGCGAAGAAGCTGTCGCAGCGGTCAGCCTTCCACCTGTCGGTGACGGTGATCCACCGTTCGCGGAGACGATCTCGCAGTCCTGCACGTACTCGGAGTAAATGACACCGCACCCTTGCGGCGGCGCCTGACAACCCTCGCAGCAGCAGCGGCCGGTAGCTCGCCGGTTCAGCCGCTGAGGCTCGCAGTAGACAGCACGGCGACGTCGCTCTGGTGGTCAGTCGGGTGGTGAGTCGTCGGTCAGGCCGCACCACCATTGGCCGAGCCCCGGGACCATAGAGATGAACGCGCGGCGGGCATACGTGCTGCGAAAGCAATCGAGAAGTACCAACATGGTCAGGGAGCCTGCGTCATGAGCGAGGTGAAGCGCCCAGGGTTTGATGACTGCTCTCGTCCTTCGCGTCCTCTATGGAGCGAACGGCGCAGGCAAGTCGACTGTGCTCGCTGCGCTGGGCACGCCTCTAGTCTTCACCGATGACTGAATCTCGAATCGGTCCTGGGTGCTGGCCTCAAGCTCTTGACCTCGCCGCTTCCTCGCCAATGCTCCACCGGTTGGTTGTTCTGAACTCCGAGCTTAGTCCTGGGGTCAGCGGGACCGATCGATGTGGCCCGACGACGGTGGACGTACTCTCGCGTGGAACGAGTCGGGCGGTCCGCCTCTATCGTTCAACAAAGCGGGGTTCGGCGTCGATGAGCGAGATCACCAATCGGCGAATCGAACCTCGTGGTACGAGGTATGTGGCGCCGCGCTGGAACAGGCTTGCGGCAACGCGTGGAGGGACTCAGAGAATGCAGCGAATCCGCACCCCTCGTGACACCACCGCCGCTCGTCGGTCTGCTCCTTTCGCGTTTGCACTAGCGACTGTGCTCGTGGCGCTGGCGGGTTGCGGAGGGACCACTCCCGACAAGACGACGTCGGGCGACACGGTGCCGACCCACGAGGCCGCGACAGCGCCGACGACCGCGCGATCGGATCCCACACCCGAGGACACCTCCGACGTGCCGACGACACTGACGACCGAGGTCACCACGACCACGATCGAGGACACGAGGCTCGCCTCGATGCTCCGTCCGTTCGTCGAACCCGGTGCGTTCAAGCAGGTACTCGCCGAGGTCGTGGAGTCGCTCGACCCAAACGCCACGCCGCAGACCTGGGGTGATGTCATCACCCAAGAACTTGGTATCGACGTGTGCGAGCTCTTCCCTCTGGAAACGGTGGAGTCGGTCTACCCGCCTGGCGTGTCGCTCGGCAGCGTGCAGCACGCGTACCGTGCGATGTCGGGGTCTGTGGCGTGTGGGTACGGGTCCTCTGATGGCAAGACGCTTTTCGCATCGGTATCGATCTCGCCTCCCGACTTCTACGATGCCTTGGCTTCGCAGGCGACGGGCGGCGCTTGGCGGACCTCCGACATGGATGAGTCGATCTTGATTCTGAACACCGACTTTGAGCCCGCCGACCCCGCATACGACGCCTACTTCGTGTCTCTCGGCGGCATCTATCTCCAGATTACCGGTTGTGGCGGGGGAAACTTCATCCCCATCGAGCTCGACTCCGCGACGTGTCAAGCAGCGACCCTGGGCCTGGTCGAAGCCGCCCTCAGAGACCTCGTCGGCCTCACTCGCACCATCAACCTCGGCACGACACCCTCCAACATCGGCACGATATTCCCGCCGCCGCAGACCGATACGATCTTCCAGCAATTGCAGAGCGCAGAAGTTCCATCGCTGTGTGACAATCAGCGCGGCCGTCTCGTCAACGGGTTCCTTCCCGACGAGTTGCTGGCAGCCGCCCCGAACGCTCCGATCCAACCGTCCGTTCAGCTTCTCGACTCTCCGACCGGGCAGGCCGACATCGACGGCGACGGTCGCCGTGAGATCGTTGCTACGGTGTTGTGTGGGTTTCCGTCTGAGGCGTACCCGCAGGGATACCAGTCGCTGGTGGTCTATGACGACTCGCTTAACCTCCTCGGCTCTGTCTTCATCGACGGATTCCCCACGTCGCTCACCGAAGATGCGCAGGGTCTGGCGGTCGCCTGGACAACCTGCGTACCAGACATCGATGCGTGCATCCCGGACAAGAACTTGAACGGGCATCTGCGACCAACAGCCGGTGGCTTTGAGCTCGTCGAAGACCCTGGGGCATAGCAGCTTGCTGCACTCCCCGCACCTGCCGAAGCCTACTGGGCTTGCCAGCTTGGGGTCAGATCTTCGGTGATGCCGTAGTCTCCGCCGCCATCCGGGATCGGCTCATGCACAAAGCCATCGTGTTCAACATCCTAGGACCGTCCTGGCGGCGACGCGAACACAACGTCCTCGAAATCGCCGCACCAACCCCCACCGCCAACCTCACCCCCGCCAGCCAGGAACCGTGAGCATCAACCGCGAACTTCGCTTAGCACAGAACGCGCCTTCACCCGAGCGCTCACATCAGCAGCGGAATCGGTATCTGGCGACTCTGGGAGCAGGCAGGATACGAGAACGACCTGCTCAGAGCATCCGTGCCGTTCGTCTGATCCTGCCGAAATGCGCCGCGTTTCTCACCGTTATG
>DMNR01000014.1:0-669 GCA_003452655.1 Actinomycetota bacterium
GAAGCCCGGGCTGAGGCCAATCACATCACTGCGGCTCTGCGGGAATGGCTTGCCCCTGAGGCACGGGCGGTTGTCGGCCTCTCTGGTGGACTTGACTCGGACGTGGTTGCACGGTTGCTTGTGCAGGCGATAGGCAAACAGCGGCTCAAGCTGTTTACCGTGATTCAGGACGGGATGGAACCATGTCATCTTGAGCAGGCTCGGGACACTGCGGCCGACCTCGCCTTGCCCCTGGCGGAGATCAATCTGATGGGTTTCCCTGAACGGTTCATCGCGGCGATGAGGGCGGCCGACTCCACGGAGGCGTTTATGCCCCAGGGGCTCCTCGATCCAGCCCGTGCAAAATGTTCGCTGCGGACACCAGTCTTGAGCACCTACCAAGATCGAGGCTACTGCGTGATCGGGACCTCGAACCGGACCGAGATTGAAACAGGCTTCTTCCTTCCGTTGGGAGACGCGATCTGGCACTTCGGCCCGATCGCCCATCTCTACAAGTCTGAGGTGATGGCGATCGCCCGCGTGATTGGAACCAGTGAGCCCGTATTAAGACAGCCGCCCTCGGCAGGCTTTTGGCCCGGTCAAGAAGACCTTGAAGATCTTTCGTATTGGTTGCTCAACGCCGGACCGATTGGTCGCGAACGTGAGTTCACTGACGAAGATGTTGTCGAC
>DMNR01000014.1:695-2835 GCA_003452655.1 Actinomycetota bacterium
GAGGGCTCGCCGATGCAGAAGCTGCCGCAGCCTGTGATTTAGAGCTCGCAATCGTAGAAAAGCTCCGGCTACTCACTGCGGCGGCGGCGCGCACCAAGCATCGCGCTCTTGGAGTCCGACTGCCGAACAGGATCTCATGACACGGGGATGGCGCGTGTCTACATACATTGACGACCTTCTAACCGAGCGTGTTTCCGCAGCGCCGGGCTCGGCTCTACTTGAGCATGGTGAGCGTCGATGGACCAGTGCGCAGGTGGAACTGTTGGCCGAACGTGGCGCGCGCTGGCTCGTCGACTCTGGGGTCCGGGAAGGCGACCGTGTACTAGTACTTGGGGAGAACAGCGATGGATTTATTGTCGCTGTCCTGGCCGCGTTGCGAGCGGGAGCGGTATTCGTTCCCATCTCTCCCAGCGTGGCAATGAGCATGTTGCCTTTCATCGTGGCGACCTGTTCACCTTCCGTCGTACTTGCAGACGCGTCTTTGATGTCAGCGTACGCGGATCACCTACACGGCATGGCGCGGCGGGAGTTCGCCGAACTTCTTACGGACAGTGCCGACTACGGTGCTGTTCGGGTTGAAAGGCGCGTCGATCTCGCCTGCATTATCTTCACTTCTGGCTCAACCGGGACAGCTCAGGGTGTTGCGTGCACCCACAGCGCAATCCTCGTGGCAATCCGAGCCATCAATACAGTGCTCGAGATGCGTGCCGAAGACCGCATCTTTTGTATGCTGCCCTTTTCTTTCGACTACGGCCTTTACCAAGTCTTCCTGGCTATGGACTGCGGCGCGACCGTCGTCATCGCATCGACAACAACGACCGTGGCTAACCTGCCGCGACTACTCCTTACCCAAGCCATCACGGTGCTACCGATCGTACCCGCCCTTTCAGTGATTCTGCTGCGTTCAGGAATGCTGGAGAGATTACGGCCGCCAAGTCTGCGATTGGTGACAAACACTGGCGACCTGTTGCCGATGTCGCATCAGGTTCGCTTACGCGGACTGCTGCCAGATACCGCAATCGTGCCGATGTACGGGCTAACGGAATGCAAGCGAGTCGCCATCCTGCCGCCGCGCCGCTTGGACGAAGCGCCACAGGGATCCGTCGGACTTCCCCTGCCTAGCACTGAAGTCTCCCTGCGCCCACTTCCCGGCGCCGACGGGTACGCTGCCGAGTGGGGTGAGCTTCTAATCCAGGGACCGCAGCTGATGGCCGGTTACTGGGAAGATCCAACCTCGACTCGTGAGCGCTTCCCGTCGCACCCGGTGACCGGGGCGCGCATGCTTCGGTCCGGGGATGTATTTACGCGCGACGGCAAGGGCTTCCTGACATTTCTCGGCCGCGCGGAGTCCCTCGGGCATTGGCGCGGTCACTGGATGTTCTCAGCACCAATGGAAGACAGACTCGCCGGATTGCCGGGCGTCGATCAGGCGGCTGTAGTAGTCACCAGGCAAGGCTCTGAGACAAGTGGAATCAAGGCCTTCTTGTGCATGGTGGAAAGTAGCGCGTCGATGGAGGCGCTCGCCCGCACAATGATCGCTGACACGTACGGCAATCCTCCGAGCATCGAGATCCGCTGCATGCCGAAGCTGCCTTACACGCCGAACGGCAAGATTGACCGTGCGGCGCTCTCGAGAGTTGGCGCACCGTGATCCCCGGCCTCTCAGCAACTGCATTCCGGNNCGACTGGGCTGTCACACGATCGCGACCTTGAACGCTTTTTTTCCGCGACATCGTCATGCCGACGCGCTTTGTTTCGAGGCACTGACTGGAGTGCCGTTCGGATGCAGGTCGCGACTAGGGGATCCGAACCGCCTGATCCTTCCGCAGATCGACCCCGACGAGGGACTCGACCGTGCTCTCGTTCTCTTGGGCGTGTCGTCGGAGACTCAGTGGTTTTCCCCGGTGGAGGGACGCCAAGCGCTGCGCGTGCTACAGGACTGGCTGTGTGATTCCCCAGTCCTGTTGGGTCCTGTCGATATGGGCGCGCTGCCCTACCTTTCCAATCCCGGTCTGTTCCGTGGCTGTGACCACTATGTAACGGCGCTGGCGGTCGATCGGGACGGGCTTTGGATCATCGACGGTGAAGGTGCCTCCCCAGCTGTTGTCGCTCCGGAGGAGTTCCTGTCTCTTATACACAT
>DMNR01000018.1:0-517 GCA_003452655.1 Actinomycetota bacterium
GCCCGCAGATTCCGTAGAAGACGATGAAGGTGATCACCCAGCCGCCTGGAGACGGAATCTCGTCGCCTTCTGTTGGTGCCCCGACAATCAGGAAGACTGCGAGTCCAGCGGCGACTGCGAGAATCGCTATCCAATCGCGTGCATGGATGGTGGCCTTGCTGATGATTGCGGCAAATGGCGGAATGAAGATGAGTTCGGTGACAATGAGGGGCTGAACGACACTGACTGATCCGAATGACAAGGCGACCATATGAAGCAGGAAGGATGTGCCGAAGAGGATGATCCCGATGAGCCACGTGGGGTTGCGCACGAGACGTCCGACGCCAGGATTCTCCACGCCCTCACCGATGGATGCCTGCGTTCCCTTGTGCTGCAAGACGTAGCTGAGCGCGTAGCACGCAGACGAAGCCAGCATGACGACGATGGCAATCATCTCGTTTTGCGCCATTGTCTTCCCATCTCTACTCGGTCGCGTTGTGAGGAATCGTTTCTAACTTTCGAACCCTCGCGACTTCGA
>DMNR01000018.1:708-4744 GCA_003452655.1 Actinomycetota bacterium
GCGTCAGGTCCGCGAGGCCGCGCGAAGCTGTTCTGCTGCGGTGTAACAGTCGTTCGCTTTTGAAACGATCGACTTCCAGCCGAAGGCTGGCTCAATGGTCCGATTGTGTTCGGCGATGCGATTGCGAAGCAGTGAATCGGTACTCAAGCGATAGATCGCGTCGACGAGACCTTCGTCGTCAGGCTCAAGCAGGCCCTCAACGCCATCGTGAATGAATTCGTTGGTGCCGGAGTCCTCGAGGGCGATGACGGGTAGGCCGTAGGTGCGTGCCTCTAGTGCGGCGATCCCGAAGGATTCCAATCGCGACGGACTGATGTAGATGCTGGCCCGCTCATAGTGTGCGCGGATTTGATCATGATCCTGCCAGCCAACGCACTCGACCCACTGCATGTTGCGGCGTTCAAGCGTGCGTTCGATGCGAGATCGGTCAGGGCCATCGCCGATGAGCACGGCGCGGACCTTCTGGCCGGCCGGGATCTTTGCCCGGGCCCGCTCCAAGATGTCGATCAATGCGAGTCCGCGCTTGCGCACGGCAAGGCGTGCCACCGAAACGATGACGATTTCGTCTGGGTCGGGATTGGTAGTGGGCGGCGGACGCCACCCGTCGAGGTCAATGCCGTTGTGCAGTACACGCACCTCACCGTGCCCGCCCAACGCCTTGCGGAGAGGGTCGGCAGCAACGTCGCTGACTGCGGTCCACAGCACCGGCCACTGACGCCAATGCGATACGAGATCCGCGGCGGCGAAGGCTCGGGACCAACCGGCCCAGACGGAGTGCACCGAAACGACCGCGGGGAGTCCAGCTTTGACTGCGGTTCGTAATGCCGGCCAGGCAAACACTGAAACCAACCCGCCATGAACATGGACGACGTCGGCGGTATCAAGGAGCAAATCGCGCAGTCGGCCGCCGAAATACGGGCTGATCGGCAGGCCTGCGGGCAGATCAACGGCCAGCCGATGAATCGGCACACCATTGTCGGTTTCCCCTGGAATCTGGGCTTTTCCACGCGCAGCTGGAGTGGCCGTGATGATCTCCGGGGACTCGCCAGCGGCCAATTGCGCTTGGGAAAGTCCACGAACCTGCAGTTCGATGCCACCTGTCCGAGGCAGGTAACAATCGCTGATGTGGGCGACTCGCACTCGGCTACCTTCTCACTGATCGCACCTAAATGCCTGATCCTGCGTCAGACTGCGGGGTGTGTCCACAGTCGTCTTCGTTCATGCCCATCCTGATGATGAGGCGCTGCTGACGTCGGGAACGATGGCCCGATTGAGTGACCGCGGGTACCGCGTTGTGCTCATCATGGCCACCGACGGGGCAGCTGGACTGACCTCCCATGAGATATCCGATGATCAGGATCTGGCCCAAGTGCGCAAAGCCGAGCTCACTCAGTCGTGTCGGGTACTCGGTGTCAGCGCATTCCATCAACTTGGATATGCCGACTCAGGCCTCGACGGCCAGGCCCCAGTTCCTGGCGGGGCGATCAGGTTTGCCGATACCCCCACTGAGCTCGTGGCAGACCAACTGGTTTCGATCTTTGAACATGAGGCTGCCGACATCGTGGTCGGGTATGACGCTGCCGGTGGATACGGACACCCTGACCACATTCAGATTCACCGAACGGTGAGAGCGGCGGCACAGCTGTATCCGTCGGCGCCACTACTTGAGGCGACCCTGCCCCGTGAGCCAATGCTGAAGATCGTCCGGCTCATCCGATCCGGGCGGTGGGCGGTACCTGCGTTGGCGGGACTGGATCTCGAAACTTGGCAGAACGCCTTCACGCCGCGCGCGAAGCTGAATTTCCGGGTTGACGTTCGGCCTTACTTAGCCGCCAAACGAGCCTCCCTGCAGGCCCATGCGTCACAGGCAGCTGCAGACGATGGCCCCCGAACCCTGTCGGCCCTACTGAAGCTGCCGAAGCCTGTGTTCCGTCGAGTGCTTGGGCATGAGTGGTATCACCAGGCGTCGCCTGGTGACGGGGCTCGAACCGGGCTACTCATCGACGCGTTCGGTCCTAGATACCGCCCGCGGCGACGCCGGGCGGATAAGACGTGACATCTGATCAGCCGCCACCGAAAGCTTGGAGGCCCACGGGCTTCCAGATCGCCGCCTCTCTTGCCTCTCTCGCTTTGGCGGTGATCTTGCTCGGATTACTGCTCCCGAAGGCCGCTGGAGCAGGATGGGGCGAGGCCTGGGAAGTTCTGTCGGGATTGTCTGTCATTGACGTCCTAGTGATGACGGGACTGTGGGCGCTGGGCCTGTGGCTCTATACGTACGTCTACACAGCGAGCTTGCCTGGCCTCGGGCACGCGCAGGCACTAAACCTCAATCTCACCGGCTCTTTGGTGTCGAATCTGCTGCCGTTCGGCGGAGCTGCCGGAGTAGCAAACACGTACGGATTGACGTTTTCGTGGGGCTTTGGTGGCGTGGCAACGTCCCTTATGGTTCTTGTCAGTGGACTGGCAAACCTGCTGATTCGAATCGTTCTTCCCGTTGTTGGTCTGCTTGCGCTGATGACGAGCGATGCCGCCCTCCCGGAGGGAGCCAACGGCGTGGTTGAGTCGACGTTGCTGGTGCTCATCCTGTTAGCGCTGCTGGTGTTGTTGATGCTCGTCAGTGCGAGAGTTGCCGGTGCCATCGGAACGGCGGCCGACGTCGTCATACGTTGGTTGGCAGTTGCGATCCGCAGGCCTGCACCCACACCTCGATTCAGAGCCGCTGCCATCCACATGCAGCGTGACGCGGTGGGTATCTTGCGGTCGGGCTGGTACAAGATTGCTTTCGGGATGATCGCCTACTACGCCAGTGAGCTGGCGCTTTTCGCGTGGGCACTCAATTCGCTGGGCGCACCCATCGGAATCGCTGAAACCACTGCGGCATTTGCGTTGTCGCGGGTGTTGACCTCAGTTGTTGTCACCCCGTCCGGTGTCGGCATCTCTGAAGCAGGCACGGCCGGGCTCCTCGTGTTGTTCGGAACACCGCCAGCAGTTGCCGCTGCCGCTGTCCTCATCCTGCATTTCTACACATACTTAATCGAGATACCAGCCGGACTCGCCGGTTGGGGTTGGGTGCTGGCCATGCGGAAGCGTTGGAGTAGGTCGCAAGTGGGTGTGCAGTGAGTCATGTCGCAATGCACCGTGTTCGGGGGGCCATCAGGTCAGGCGCGATCTGCCTATTTGCAGTAAGCGGGGTGGCTCACCTTGTACGTCCGCGGCTGTTCTATCCACTCATGCCCAAACAGCTCCCCGCCCATGATCTTCTGATTTACGCCAGTGGTGCGGCTGAACTCGCCTGCTCTGTTGGTCTGCTCACTGGTCAAAAATGGGCACCGCGCGCCTCCGCCACGCTGTTGCTGGCGGTGTGGCCGGGAAACCTTGAGTACGCCTTGCGGGTGACTCGGACGCGGGGTCCTCGTTCGAGGGCCGCCGTTGTCGGTTGGGCACGAATGCCTCTGCAGATTCCATTGATCTGGGCTGTGCTGGCAGATCAGTCACGCGTTGGCGATGTTTGCGCTCCTCGCGGTGTGGGTGAGCGCGGGGGCACTGACAAGATCATCTCCAGCGCGCCATAGTCGCCACGAAGTTCCACCGATGGTCGCAGTACCAGGACGATTGGCGTGCCTTGCCGGATGCACACGCACGCTCACGATCTCTCCTGAGTTGGGCACCGGGACGCCAAGTGCCCGGGCGACATCACGATGTGTCCGGTAGTGGCCTAGGAGGAGATAACCTTCGGCAGCTAACCGTGACCGGCTGCCACCGTTGGATCGCACGCGCTTCATGGGGTCATCCTGTTGCGCCACTGTTGCGATCACAGTGCGACTGATCCGCATCCCTTGCGCCCGCCGGAAGAGTTCATCGAGTCGCTCCTGGCCACTGCGGGCGTACCCGGATCGGTGGCTCGACATCACTGCGACTGTGTCCGCCGTGGGCATCCGCAGTAGCGCATTGCGCGGCAGGGATTCATCTTTGAACAGCCACCGGATGTCGGCCCGGCCTAGTGCATTCAGGGTCGCCTTAGAATCCCGATTGGTTG
>DMNR01000236.1:0-218 GCA_003452655.1 Actinomycetota bacterium
AGATGTGTATAAGAGACAGGCTGATGGCAGCGTTGGCTGCGTTCATCACGCCGGTGCTCACTGCCGAGCCGAGGCCCAGCACCGTCACGTAGCCGAGGGTTGCCTTGTTGGCAACCATCCACGCCTGCGACGCAGCCGACAGAGTGGTCGGATCGGTGAGGATGATCGGAGCACTCCAGTTCGAGCCCAGCGGGCCACCCGAGAGGGCGTCAGCGAAG
>DMNR01000236.1:563-2500 GCA_003452655.1 Actinomycetota bacterium
CGACCGGTGAAGATACCGAGCGCTTCGATGCTGGTCTTGACTGCATCGCTCACCGCAGCAGTACCACCGATGATGATCACCTGAGTGATGTCATTGTCGGTGAGCGCACCCTTGGCATCCGCCGACAGCGTGGTGCCATCGGTGAGGATCAGCGGGATGCCGTCGTACGCAACCGGGCCGACGGCCAACGCATCAGCGAAGGACGAGCCAGTGGCGATGATGGCAGTGCGCTTACCAGGCTGCAGAAACTCGAGCTGGACGAGGTTATCGTTGAATGCGTAGAAATCTGCGGCAACGTTGACCACTGCACGGTTGGTGGCGTAGCGATCAGCACCNNCGCGGTCTGCACTGCTGCCGACACTGCCGAGGTGCCACCAACGATGTAGACGTTCTTCACACCAGCAGCGCTCATGAAGGCAGCAATCGACGCAGGAACTGCGTCGGTACCCACCGACAACACCGGCACGTTGTCGAACAGCGTCGCCGTCAGCGACCTGAGCGCACCGGCAAGGTAGTTGGCCGACAGTGCGTCTGGGTACGAAGCACCCGAAACTACGACAGCCCACTCCGTGCACTCCGCCACGTTGCCGGCGATCTTGGCCGAGGTCTCGAAGCGGTCAGCGCCACCAATGCGGTTCGGGATCGCAACCGCGGTCGTGAACTTGGCCACCAAGGTGGGGATGTTCACGTCGGAGAAAAGGACCGCACCGTTGGCGACGCCACCGTCGATGTCCTGGTCGTCAGGCGTCAAGTACGCCAACGGCTTGGTCGGCGCCGCGGGACCAGTCACGTAGATCAGCACATCACCAGCAATGGAAGTGATAGCAGCCAAACCGGAGATCGTGACAACACCCTTGGTTGCAGTCATGCCAGCAAGCGTCAAGGTGATGTCGGCACCGCCGATATTGTTGACGATCGAAGCCGTACCCGTAGCAGCACCGTTCCCGGTGACAGCAACCGACACAGCCGGAACACCGAACAAGGCGACGTTTGGCACGAACAGGGTGTGGGGACCGTTGTCGAGCGCATCGCCGACCAGCTCGGTGATGGTCACCGAACCCAACGGCTGCAGGGTGCCATCAGCAACCAACGAACCCCCCGTGGCCGTGATGGCCACCGGCGAGACGAATGCGTTGTTGGTGAACATCCTCGAAACCGACGGGTTGTCAAAGTCGTTGCCACCAAAGACGCTCGGTCGCGGCCTCAATAGGTTCGCAGCGCTCTCGTCAGCCCAACGGGCGTAGGGCACCACGTGAACCGGGCCGGCATTCACGTTCGCACCGACATTGTATGCGATGTTGCTGATCGTGATCTCGTAGTCGTCAGTGTTCGGAGCACCGCCTGGTGAGCCTGGGAAGGTCGGCGCTGCACTGTTAGAGAAGATGAGCTCGATCTGGTTGTTGACCGTCGGCTGACCTGCACAGCTAGTGCCGTCGTTCTTCATGTTGACGATGAACTCCGGACGCACCGTCTGCGTTCCAGGGATCCTCGTGTCTGCAACACCGGGACCATTCTGGTCGGGGAACAAGCCGCCAGAGTCACCCACCGACCAGCCTTGGTTGAAGAGCCAGGGCCCACCAGTGACAGCCGCGGTAGCGGTACCAGCAAACGAAATGGTCGCCGCTGCGTTCAGGCAGTTGGTCTGATGGACCGGCGTAGCCACCGCCGGCAACGAACCATCCGCCTGCACCTGCAAGGTGATGCGATCGCCGGCCTCCCAATCTGAAGGGATCAGCAACTGCACATTGGACGCCGGCTGAGCGGAAGCACCAGCAGCGATGACTGCAGCGTTCTGATCCTCGGCGTAGGTGCCGGAACCGGGAGCAGCATTGACCGGCTGCACGCGGATCTCACTCGTGACACCGGCGTCGCCGACATCGGCCGACACAGTCGAAATGGTGGCGACCGACGTCGCTGCGATGGCAGCAGCGAAAAGC
>DMNR01000350.1:0-8787 GCA_003452655.1 Actinomycetota bacterium
GTCACCATTGGGACAGCCATGTTGTGCTCGTCAAGAGCCTTCTTGAACCGCACCAGCGTGGCTTCGCGATCAGCGTCGCTCATTTCGAACGGCACGAGGTCGTCATCGTGGAAGTTGACGCCGTAGGCACCCATCGCGGCAAGGCGTGCGACCGATTCCACGGGATCCACCGGTTCGCGGGTGGCATCCCCGAAGGGGTCACGGGCCTGCCAACCGACCGTCCAAAGACCAAAGGTGAACTTGTCGTTCGGGGTTGGTTCAAGGCTCATGAGTACTCCTGGCGAGATGTGTGTCCGCTACTTGCAGAGTGCCGATCCTGGACCTGAGTCGCAATTGTGTTTCACCTGCATGCGTCAAATGTCACCAAATGCCGGAGTCGGTCCGCGAGAGCCATAGCTGTGCGGGATTAAATGCCCCTATGGCTAAGAAACTCATTGCCGAATTCATCGGCACATTCGCTCTTGTATTTCTCGCAGTTGGCGCGGCAGTTGCTGGTATCGGCGCAGCGCGCGACGCGACGGCGAACGCAGACTTCATCGTCCCGGCATCTGGCGTGCTGGGCGTGGCAATCGCATTCGGCTTCGTCTTGATGTTCTTGGTGTATGCGATCGGAGGGATCTCCGGCTGTCACATTAACCCTGCCGTGACGATCGCGATGATGGCGACCAAGAAGATCGAGATCGGGCTCGGTCTCGCCTACATGGTTGTGCAGGTTCTTGGGGCGATCCTCGGTGGCGCGGCACTCAAGCTCATGGTGAGCGCTTTCGGCGTTGTTGATACTTCCGGCGGTCTCGGGACCAACGGTTACGGCACGAATATCTCCATGGGCGGTGCGTTCTTCCTTGAAGTTGTGCTGACCGCATTGTTCGTGTTCGCGATCCTGATGGTCACAGACAAGTGGGCGGTTCAATCCCTCGCGGGGATCGCGATCGGCGTCTCCCTGGTTGCTGTGCACCTCGTCGGTATCCCACTCGACGGAACGTCCGTGAATCCTGCTCGGTCAATCGGTCCAGCGTTGTTCGCGGGCGGGACTGCACTGAGTCAGGTGTGGCTGTTCATTCTGGCGCCGCTTGTTGGAGGCCTTGTCGCGGCAGGCCTGTGGACGATTACCCGAATTGCCAATGAGTCGGAGGACGACACCGCACTCTCAGACATCCCGGAAGAAGCAGCGAAGGCATAGTCGTTCTCGCCAGCGACTACGTTCAGTACCCAGGTGTCGGTGCATGTTCACGCAGGTCGCCTCCGGAGTGGGACGGGTGAACTCATGAGGCATCCGACGCCAACGGCGTTTACCTTTGTGACTATGGCAGCTACAGATGACGCAATGGCAAAGGTCCAAGCAGCGATTGAGGCAGCCCAACTGGCAGCAGCAAATCTTGCAGCCGCGGTCGGTGACTTGCCCGAGAAGGCCGTCGCCGCGCTCCCAGATCAAGTAGCAGGTGTCGCGAACACCGCAAATGATCAGGCGACCGCAGCGATCAATGTCGCTTCTGATCAACTCAAGTCAGGCGCGGCGGCTCTCTCCGCAGCGGCCAAGGCAGCGGCGGACAAAGCGGCCGGGGTAGTGAAGCAATAGTTAAACGAAAGCGCGGTTGGCACCTGTTGGCCAACCGCGCTTTCGTCATGTCTAAAGTGAAGACTCAGGTCTTAACGCTCTCCCACTTCTTGTACGGGACGTTCCACAAGGCGCCCGGACCGTTCCAGGTTTCCATTGATCGCCCTGTGCCAGTCGTGACCACCGGGTCGCCGTACTTGACGCGGTTGAAGAACCAAGATGCGACGTCGTAGCTGAGGTTCGAACAGCCGTGTGACGTATTCGCATATCCGATGTTGCCGTTCCAAGGTGCCCCGTGCAGGAACTCTCCGGTGTCCGTCAGTCGCATGGCGAACGGAACCTGCAGGTCGTACTGCTCCGTATTTGTGACACCTTCGTTGGTCATGCGCTGCACGCGAATGATGTCGGTGATCGTCTTGATGCCGGAGCGGGTGGTGAACCCTGATCGACCGAGACTGATTCCGAACCGCTTGACCTTTTTGCCGTCGACTGTGGCGTAACCAGAGGTCGTGCGCCCATTAAGGTTGATGATCATTGCGCGCGAAGTCGCAAATGTTGTCGCGACGGTTCCCTTACCCCATGAATCGGACTTGCCCTTGCCGCCGGCGATACGGGCATTGGTGAGATCGCCAGACAACGTGATGGTCGCGTGTCCCGGCCAGAATTGAGTCGCGGGTCGGAACGCGGCGGTCGTCGAATCGAGCCAGCGCCAACTGCCGGCCACAGGTGCATTGTTTGCAGTGGCGGTAATGCGGTCAGTTAGTGCCTTGCGGCTAGCCGTTGGAACTTCCTTGCTGAAGTTCACCTTCGGAATGATCCCCACGCCGTAGCTTGTGGGGCCCTTCTTCGGCAGGTCCGGCGTCAAGTCCGCGGTGAATGTGTTGGTTGCGGGCCCGGAGACGACGCGCTTCGACAAGAGGGCCGTCTCACCCGTCGATGAGTTGCGCATCTTGACTTGGTAGCTGTTCGCCTGCAGAGGCTCCAGAGGTGCGGAGGCCCAGGCGTTAGGTGAGGTGACCGTTGACTCCGTTTCACCCGCTTGCGTCCCGACTGTGACGCGCTCGATGACCCAGGGACTCTTCGCCGTTACCTTGACCTTTTCTCCGGCCTTCAGGTTCGAGGTACTGTCGAGATTTGTAGCAGCCGTCGAGCCTGGGTCAACATCGGACGCGTCAGGCTGAACGACGTCATCGCGGGTTGACGCGGTGAGGGTCGAGCAGCCACTCAGCGCGAGCGCGCCGATGGCGATCGCTGCGGTGGTGGTGATGCTCTTGTTCATGATGGTCCCTGTTGTGACAGTGGTGGAGACCTAATAGTGCGTCACGCGGCATCGGGATGTCTTACGCAACGCCGACGGTCACTGTGCGTGTCTTTTCGGTGAGCCGTCACTGCCATTGTATTCCCGGAACGCGGCTTTGACCCTTCTGCAACGGAGTGATCAGTGACCGTCCAACAGCGTTGTTCCGTCGGACTTGGTCAGGTGTCCATCGAGGATCTCGAAGACTTGATCGGTGTACTCAACCATGCGTAGGTCATGGGTCACCATGATCCCGGTCTTGCCGCGCTGCTTGACCTCGCGCGCGAGCAATTGCACGACCTGACGCCCGAGCGCGGTATCGAGAGCGGCCGTCGGTTCGTCCACGAGAATCAGATCAGGATCGTTCATCAGCGCACGACCAATCGCGACCCGCTGGCGCTCACCACCCGACAGCTTCTCGGGCACGTTGTTTGCCCGGTCGCTGAGCCCGAGCTCGCCGAGAAGTTCGTCAGCGCGCTTTGCTGCCGCCTTGCGGCTGTGCTTCTTCGGCAGGCTCGCGACGTAGAGCAGGTTCTCACGGGCAGTGAGGAAGGGGACCAGGTTCGAGGATTGGAACACGAACCCGACGCGTTCGGCTCGCAGGTTGGTTAGTTCCTTCTTACTCATGTCAGATACGACTTGGTCACCGAGACGAATCGTTCCGCTCGTTGGGGTGAGCAGTCCGCCGATCATGGAGATCAGGGTTGTCTTGCCGGATCCACTCGGCCCTAGGAGTGAGACGAATTGACCTTCAGCCACGCTCAGACTTGCTGCGGCGATCGCCGTAACAGCCGTATGTCCCTCACCGTAGGTCTTGGTCACATCGACAACTTCAAGAATTGGCTTGCCGGTCTGCTGCACATCGGCTGGCGCGACGGTATTGGTGGTCATTGCAGAGCCCCTCCCAGAGCTGTGGCGGGATCGATTCGAGCGATGCGGCGCAGTGAGAAGAGTGCCCCGATCACACTGGCGACGATGGTGAAGATGGAAATCTGGATCAATGACTCCGTCCGGAACAGCGTCGGCACTTGCGCCGGAAGTGCGAGTCCGAGAAGTCGCGCAGCGATGACGCCGATGATGACGCCGATGATCGATGCCACTAGGGCCTGCGTCATCACGGTATTCGCCAGTCGCCGAGTAGAGGTGCCGAGTGCTTTGAGTGCGGCGAAGAGTTCGCGTTTCTCAAGCACGATCAGCGCGAAGAACAACGCCACCACCAGAGCGGCGACCAGCAGGGTGGTGTAGATGATCGAGTTGAGGGTCGATCGCTGTTCCTTCACACCGGGGATTGCCAGTGCTGCCTCGTCGGTGGACAGAACCGAGGTCCCCGTCACCGGTGGAATTGAGGCCGCCGTGGTTCCGTTCGAGAACTCCAGTGCGATGGCGCTGTAGTTCGGGGGTAGCCCACGGGTCTCTGGTCGAACGGAGGCTTGCATAGCGCGCCATGTGGGGATCGTTGTCCAGATAGTTGGTTGGAGTTGGTAGTTCGAGTCCTGGGTAACACCAACCACCGTGACTGAACGGTCGCCGACCTTAATCGTCGAGCCGATGGTTGCGCCCTTGTCTACGACGGTCTTGTCGACTGCGGCAGCGCTGTCTTCGCCGGGGTTGGGTAGGCGGCCTTGAGTCAGTGTGGTCGGAATGCCCGCGCCCCCGGGTTCGACGCCGAACACCGCAAGGTCTAGCTCGCCGTTGGGCCCGGTGCCGGACGTCAGTAAGACGCCGAGGCCTGAGGCCTTCGTGACCCCGGGGATCTGCCCGTATTTCTGGGCATCCGCGACTGGAACGCGTGATCGGATAAGCGAGCCTTCGGCGTCCGTTGAATACGCGTAGCCGTCAGCGTTGGACGAGCGGTAAGCGCCGGTAGAGCCGTAGAACAGACCATCCGAGAGCGCCGAGAGTGTCAGGACCAGGAAGGTGATTAGAGCTAGCGCTCCGATAATCGAGAGGAACCGACCCCGGGCACGCTTGATTTCGGCGAAGGCGAGCATCATCGGGCACCTGCCGCGGTCGCTGGGTCAATGGATCTAATTCTTCGGATGCTTAAGAGCCCGGCGGCGAGACTGAAGACCCACACGGCAAGCACGGTTCCGATCACCAGGGTTGGGTCGAGCGATACGGGAATACCGGTGCTCGCTCCTTTAAGAGCACCCCACACGAGCAGGATTGCCACGGCACTGGCCACGACGACGACGGCCGTGATCTGCACGACGACGCTGCGTGCGAGCCGTCCAGTCGATGCGCCTGTCGCTCGCAGCAACGTAAATACCCGCATCTTCTGCACGGTCAGGATCAGGAAGAAGAAGCCGATCACGACGATGCTGATAACGAACGTCATGCCCACGAGGATTCCGAAGGTCTGACTAACTGATGAGACTCCAGGAATCTTGGCAACAGCGTCGGAGATTGTGTAGCCAGCGGTCCCGGGCACCGTGTTCGCGACCTGGGAAGCCACGGCTGCTGGATCCGACCCCGGAGTCGTCTCGACCGCGACAGCGTTCAACGGAATGAATGGTGCATTGGGGTTAGCAGCCTTGAGGGCGGCCTGGTAGCTCGGCAAGTCGACGTAGGCGGTAGGCGCGGCGCTGAACTGCGCGCCAGAAAGGATTCCGACCACCTCCAGCGGAATGTTGGTCGGAAGTAGCGTGATGGTGGATCCGATTGTTGCGCCTGCAACGTCCACCGCCGTCTCGTTCGCAGCGTTGGGCAGTCGACCTTCCTTGACACCGTCAGGAGCCCCCGGCTTCGTCGGGTCGAAACCGAATAGGGCGAGGTCACCTTTGCCGGACGGAAGTTGGGCACTTGTGGTGGTGGTAGCAATACCCCCGGCCGCTGCAACGCCAGGAACGGCGGCGACCTTTGCCACAACCGATGGGTCGAGTCGCGACCCCTGGATGTTGTCCCGCGCGCTACTTGAGTAGACGAGTACGTCAGCGTTGAGGTTCTTGATTGCGCCAGTGAACGACTCGATTAGCGCGCCTGACAACGTTGACAGGAACAGGACCAGAAAGACCAAGAGTGCGACGGCACCGGAGAGCAGGCCGAAGCGCAGTTTCGCTCGACGCATCTCAAGTAGTGCAATGCTCACGTTGCTATTCGCCCTTCGTTCTCCTTACTTGAGGCTGCTCACAGCAGTCTCAAGTAAGACAAAGTCGACATCGACGTACTTCTTCGATAAACATATAGTTAGATGTTCGAAGTATCTAGCCCCATGGGCCAATGGGTGACGCAGCCCACATCCGCGCGGTGATGTTTCATGAGGTCTGATTCGCTGGCGGAAGGAGGGTGAGTCGTGGCAGCGCAGTCGCGGGTATCGCACGCCGCACGAGACAGACGTACCTCAGTGCAACGACGCACTGAGGTAGGCGAGCTACTCCGCCGCCTCAGTAGCGACCTGCAAGAAGTAGGCCGCGACTTCGGTGGCCGCCATGAGATGAACTCCTCGGACGTTCGCGCGTTGGTGTTGGTGCTGGACGCACAACGGCGCGGGGTCGACATCGGACCAAGTGCCTTGGCCACGGACCTGGGGATGAGCGCAGCATCGATCACGGCACTCGTGGACCGGCTTGAATCAGTCGGCCACCTGCGCCGGGAGCCTGACCCGCATGATCGGCGAAGGATTCTGCTGCACGTTGGGGATGATGCTCAACGTCTTGGGGGGCAGTACTTCGGTGGGCTTCAGCGTCGGATCGATGACGCCACCAAAGAGTTCTCCGATCGAGACCTCGACGCGGTCGCGCGCTATCTCAACGCCGCGATTTCCGCCGTGGAAGACCACATGGCGCAGCCGGGCGACTAGTCGTCGATGGGCGCAAGCTGAACCATCGTTCCTGGTCGAGCCTGCGCGATGATGTCGAGTTCATCGCGATCGAATACGGCAACCACCGGATATCCACCAGTTGTTGGTCCGTCAGGGCCGATCACCACAAGTTCGCCATCTGGCAACTGCTGAACGGCTCCTGGAATCGCGGGAGCCGATGCCAACATCGCCTGAGTGCGGGTGCTTCCTGCCTGCTGGTCAGTCGGAATGAGTCGCACTCCGGCCCTGCTGGAGTTTGGGCTAACGAGCCAGGAGCGTGCGATCGGGCCAGTACTGAGGATTCCCGTTGATGTTGCCTCGACGCCAGGATTTGGACGGAATCGGACGATGGTTGCATTTGCACTGCCAGGCAGACCGGTGCGCCCGTCGAGACTCGACTTTGGTTGGCCCACGATCCATCCGACCTTGAGGACAGCCCCCTTGGCCAACGGGTGAGGACCGAGATTGGATGTGGTGTCGGTGCTGCGAGATTCAAGTGTCGGATCGACATCAATTCCACCTGCGATGCCGACATAGGCGCGCAGGCCGGACTTCGCATTACCGAGGTGAAGACGTGATCCTGCCGTGAGCAGGATGGGCTCGTGGCGTGAGATGTCGCGCTTGTCGTCATCGTCGACGTCTAGCAGGGTGACAGGTACGTCCGCGCCCGTGACCGCAACGATGACGTCTGCGGTTGCTTCGAGTCGCAGACCGCCGAGCAATACCTCGATGGCGGCCGGTCCGGGCCAGGAGTCGAATGGACCTGGCGTCGTGTTGCCAACGATCTCGTTTGCTGACTGCCAGGAGCGACGGTCAAAGGCGCCGCTCACGGGGACACCGCAGCGCGCCATGCCGAAGCGGCCTCCATCTTGGATTAGCGCTTGCACACCTGGATTGAGGATCTTGATGCTCATCGGGCGGCCTCGAAACGGACGTACGTCCCGGGGCGCAGGAGTGCGGGTGGATTGCGATGTGGGTTGAAGAGTTCGGCGTTGCAGGTCCCTAGCAGGTGCCAGCCACCTGGGGATGCCGATGGGTAGACCGCGCAATAGTGGGCGGCAATTGCAAGTGAGCCTGCCGGAATTCGCGTGCGTGGCGTCTGACGTCGAGGCAGGTGAAGTTCTGGCGGCAGGCCAAGAAGGTAGGCGAACCCAGGGCTGAATCCGTCAAATGCGACACGGAAGGTTGTTGCAGTGTGGCGCGTGATGACCTCGTCGATTGACATGCCCGAACTGCTCGCAACGGCTGCTAGGTCTTCTCCGTCGTATCGAACTCGAAGAGTCATCAGGTCGTTCGTTGAGCGCGCATCGACGGCTGGCAGGTGCGCGAGTGTCTCTCGCAGTTGGTTCCAATCTGTCTGTGCAGGGTTGAACCGAACCAAGACTGCAGTCTCACCACAGTGAGATTCCTGAACCGCGGGAATGCTCTTGTCGATCGCATGCATGACGTCGGCGGGGGATTCCTCGGCACAGTGAACAAGGAGCGCATTGGCGCTATAGCGCGTGACGATGCGCCCGGTCGCTGCGATCGGGGCCGTCACCGCTAAGCGGCCCGCGGCGGAGGCGCGAACGGCGCGATCTTGACGCGGTCGGAGTCGATCGCAGCGCGGACGCGTCGAGCGAGTACCACGGCGCCTGGAGTGTCCCCGTGGATGCAGATGCTGTCCGCTCGAACGTCGATAGGTGTGCCATCGATCGCGACGATCTCGCGGTCTCGCAGAAGGCGCTTGAGACGGACGAGGGCCTCGGTCGGGTCAGTGATCAGGGCGCCGGGTTCAGTACGCGCGACCAGCCAGCCTTCCGGCGTATAAGAACGATCAGCGAATGCCTCGTTCGCTGTCTTGAGGTGTTCGTCCTGCGCTCGCTTGATGAGATCGGACCCAGCAAACCCCAGAATTGCCAGTTGGCGATCGGTCTGCCGTCGATAGTCCCGGACAGCATCAATAATTGTTTGTGCCTCAACGCTTCCGGGCACACACGCCTGATGGTAGAGCTGGCCATGGGCCTTCACGTAGGTAACTGCGCTGCCCGAAGCCTGCGCAATCTCGTCGAGGGTGGCGATCTGTTCGATGAGTTGTTCCTTGAGCACCTCCATCGACACGCCGTTCGACTCGCGCCCGAATCCAGCGCGATCGTT
>DMNR01000350.1:8892-9396 GCA_003452655.1 Actinomycetota bacterium
CGGTCACCGGCATGTCCGCCGCAGGCAACATTGGCGCTCGTGACGACGGAAAGCAGCGCTTCATCGAGGGCTTTGGGGTCGTCTCCGACGCCTTCACCGAGGTCGGAGTTCAGATCAATAGACACATTGGTAGACGCTAGCGCGCCAACAGGTGGAACGGGCGACAGATTCGTCCAGGCGGGGCGGTAGACTTCGGCGGTCGCATTCACGGGATACGGTGAGCGCGCACATGGTGGGTGTAGCTCAGCTGGTAGAGCACTCGGTTGTGGTCCGAGATGTCGCGGGTTCGAGTCCCGTCACTCACCCAAAACAGATCTCCCCGGGGTGTTCCCCCGGGGAGATCTGTTTTTCGGCCTTTGTGTGTGGTCGGGGCTCGGGAGGAGATCGCCACTGGCGATCGACGGCTCCCGTCACTCACCCAAAACAGATCTCCCCGGGGTGTTCCCCCGGGGAGATCTGTTTTTCGGCCTTTGTGTGTGGTCGGGGCTCGGGAGGAGATCGCCA
>DMNR01000350.1:9469-9671 GCA_003452655.1 Actinomycetota bacterium
TCGGGGCTCGGGAGGAGATCGCCAGATACGGAGATTTAGCCGACGGGGATGTCGGCGTCTTCGTCGAAGCTCGCCAAGAACTGGGAGTTGTAGAGGTTGTAGTAGAAGCCACCGGCGGCAATCAGCTCGTCGTGGGTACCCGTCTCGATGATGTTGCCCGAGTCCATCACCAGGATTGTGTCCGCATCGCGGATCGTCGACA
>DMNR01000337.1 GCA_003452655.1 Actinomycetota bacterium
GGGCCTTGGCGAGATGTATGTGACCCATCCGGACTTCAGGGCTCGCTACGACGCCCATGATGTGCGGCTCGCTGAGTTCCTTCGCGACGCGATGGCGATCTACGCGACGCGCGAACTGACGGTTGCCGAGAGTTAGTGGCTTCGCCCCGACAGGCAATCGACTCGGTGTCGCAGCTACCTTGTTTGGATGATCATGAATGGCATCGCGCGGCGGCGAACTGCGCTGGCCATGATGTGCGCGGTCGCAAGTCTCGGCGCTGTGATCCCGGTAGCTGCCGCGGACGATGACATCACGGCCGCGTCAACGGCACCCGCAGGCGCCCAGCGAACAGCTGCGAAGCCGGGCTGGATCACAAACAAGTCGCCAATGGCCGGTCTCCAAGCAGATACCTGGGCGGAACTGGTCGGTCCTACCCAAGATCCATGGCGCGCAAAAGGGAAGGTGATTGCTCGGACGGGATTCAAGCCCGAACGCGATGGCTTCCACTTCTTCAACTATTCGAACGTTGGCTCAAGCCTGCCAAATCTGCTGAACAAGTACATCTACGGCGGCAACTACTCGACAGTCAAGAACCTGGGTCCGCAGCAAATGATCAATCTGTTTGGCCGCAGAAGTGTGTGCGTTGGCAAGAAGAAGGGAAAGCCGACTAGCTGCGTGTTGAGCTTGGGTGCGAAGAAATGGATGGACTCGATCAACCGCGTCTCATCCGGCGGGCACTGCTTCGGCATGGCGATGAACGCGGCCGAGATTTTCAACGGCCAGCTCTCTCAAACGCAACTTGGTGGTCGGTCGACGACCCACGCGATCCCATTCAAACCGGCCGCGACCCGATCCATCGCGCAGGCCTTCTCGTTGCAGACCCTGGCAACCTCTCCCAACCTTCAACCGCGACAAGCCGTCAAGTTGTTGAAGCGTGGTCTACGGCCCGGCCAGGCGCCGTTCACGCTTTCAATGGAAGCCAGTGGCGGCGGCGGACATGCCGTCACTCCGATCGCGTTGTCGAAGACCGGAAAGGGCACCTACGACATCTCGATCTACGACAACAACTACCCGGGTCGTGTTCGCGCAATTCACGCGAACACCAACTACCTCCCAGGAACGAAACGCCAGGTTGGATTCGACTACGAGTTGTTCAGTCTGCCCGGTCGGCCGCCGGAGAAACTCGTCGGACAGATCAATCTTTGGGACATCAGCAAGCTGCAGCGCAAATTCGCCTGTCCATTTTGCGGTGGCGCAAACAAGACCACGGTGCACCTGCAGCCGGTCATGACTCAAACCCCCATCAAGGTTTCGCTCCGGTCGCCGAGTGGCGCGAAGATCAAGGGGCTGCGAAGAATCCGCCCGTCCAACCCTTGGTTGGCTGGGGGTCCGCAGCCGCTGCCTTCATTCCACGTTCCGCGCGGCAAGGCGTTCAAGCTTGTGATCAACAACGGGGCGAACGCTCAACCCGTCGATACGATGGTCACGGCGACCACGGGCGAACTGACGTGGGCACTTGAGTACTACCAAGTGGCAGCCGGCAGCGTCGACAGCATTGCGATCACGCCGAAGTCTGGGAGGTTGGACTTCTCGACCACACAGGGTTCGTCCCCGGCAGTTGCGATGGTCGATCACAGTACGCGTTTTAATCCTCGGGAGATCGTCACCGGCCCGGACGAGATGGCCCCAGGATCAAGCTTCACGACGAAGACGAACACGCGGCGCGGGACGTTCAGCTTCACGCCGGGCAACGGTGCATCTGCTGGGGGTGCGATTCAACTCGTTCAGCAGCGCAACGACGGTGGGGCCGTTCAGGTCGCGACTAGTGGTGAGCCGTTGCCGCTCAACGTTCCAGTCGGGAGTCATCTGGCGTGGAATTACCTGAAATGGAAAGTTTCGGCACCACGCGTGAAGCTTGACGTCGTTGGCCCGAATGGTGCGGCAGTCGGGCAGTGGATCCCACTGCAGACGGCGACGGAGTAGGGCAGCGTTCGATATTGAAGGCGCACCCAGTCGGCTGAACTAGCCCGCGTCGCTCTCGAATGCCGAAGCCTGATGTTCATAAAAGGTCTGCCCGTCGTAGGTGCGGATATCGACCACGGCCGTGCGTTCGTCCACGATCTGTTCATCGGCGAGCTCAGATCTCAACAGCACGCCGTCCAACATCGACATGATCTCGTCCGGGAATTCAAGGGGGATGAAGTGCGTGCCGTGCAGCACGTGGATCTGCGCGTGTTCGATCTGTTCTGCGAAGGCGACGACGTCGCGCATTGACGTCAACGCGTCGAGACCGCCCGCCGCGACGGTAATGGGCACCTCGACGAATGAAGGATCGATCGGCTCGTGCTCGCCGGCCGCCGGGAACATGTGGAAGTACCAGCCGAAGTCATGCTTGCCGAAGGCCTCCATCCACGGAACGATGTCTTCAGGCTTTGCGCTCGGCATGATCATTCCCGTGTGGCGCATGATCTCTGCTGTCATTCGATTCTTTGGCAGCATCCGTGCGAACGTATTGATCTGCGGCGCGAAGAACTCCCCGGTCCGAACGACGGCGAGGCTCAACGGTTTGCGAAGCGGCTTAGGAACGAGGAATGGCGCGAATGCGGCATCGAGAGTTCCGCCAGGAACGCCAGCACACATCACGAGCCCGGCTACTCGCTCTGGGTACCGCTTAGTGATTTCAAAACTGATGTTCACGCCGTAGGACCACGCGACGAAAATGGCCTGGTCGATCTCGCACTCCTCCAGGAGCGCGAAGGCATCGGCGACGTGGTCGTCGATTCGTATGCGGTCGAGGTCCTTGGGGCGCTCGGATCCCAATGTGCCACGGTGGTTGTAACCAAACACCTGATACCCGCAATCGGGTTCGAGTAGGCGTGGCCACGCTTCCGGCGGGACGCCGAGACCGTTGCACACAACAACCACGGGCCCGTCGCCGTTATTCGTCCAGCCCTCGAGCTTCGTGCCGTCCGCTGAGTGGTACTCGAAAGTCGAATACATGGCTACAAGGGTGACACGCGATCGCGCCTCGTGTGGCAAAGGTGCCCAAAACAATGCGTGTGATTCCGAGCGCACAGGTGGCGTACGCTTGCCGACATGGCGAATCCGACGGACATGAAGCCCCGCAGTAAAGAGGTCACGGACGGTCTGGAGCGTGCCCCTGCGCGCGGAATGTTGCGAGCGGTTGGCATGGAGACCGAGGACTTCAACAAGCCGCAGATTGGCATCGCTTC
>DMNR01000276.1 GCA_003452655.1 Actinomycetota bacterium
GCTGGGAGTGGTTCATGCCATGGTCGACGAGGCGCAGGGTAGGCACCCCTGTCGTTGGCCTCGATCACTCCGGCGACCACGCGTTCAAGATCGGTGGCGCCCTCGATCTGCTTCAGCTTCTTTCGTCCGTAGAGCGTGACGGCACTGACGTCGTCGACGTGGTCAGACATGGATCGGCCGCCAGCCCAAGCACCCTGGAACTCGTGGAGTTCATCGAAGCCGTCGAGAAAGTAGCCGCGACCTGGCCGGTTGGGCAGCGCAGACGCGTCGGCGCCTTTGCCCAGCACCTCGACGGACTCGCTGCGATCCTTGAGTCGAAAGCTGATTCGGTACTTGACACAGTTCTTGATCCTGCCGCTCACAGACTGCCCCGGGGCCTGAGTGGCAAGAAGCAGATGCAAGCCGAGGGCGCGCCCGGTTTGGGCCAACTCCACCACTGCCTCCAGGAACTCAGGCAGTTTCTGTGCCAACTCGGCGTACTCGTCAATGATGACCACGAGCGCCGGCAACGCCTTGTCCGGTGCCTTTGCACGCAACTCGGACATCTTCTGAACCTTGTTGGCGGGCAGGATCTGCTGGCGCCTCCGAAACTCGGCCTGCAATGACTTCTGTGCCCGAGACGCCTGATCGACGTCGAGGTTGCACACCATTCCGACGACGTGTGGCAGTCCGAGCAGACTCTCGAATGTCGCCCCACCCTTGAAGTCGACGAACAGGAAGTTCAACTCGTCAGGGCCGTAGTGCGTAGCAAGTGCCAGCACCAACGACTGAAGGAACTCGCTCTTGCCGGCCCCTACGGTTCCTCCCACCAAACCGTTGGGGCCGTCGCCTTCGTTACTCAGATCGAGGGTGATGATGCCATCCTTGCCGACCCCCATCGCTGCTAGCAGTCGCTCATCGTGGGGTTGACGCCACTTGGCCAGCACAGCATCCGGGTCGCAGCAATCGGCCCCGATGACGTCGAGCAGGCCCACCCGATCAGGGATTGTTCCTTCCGTGGACGAACCAGGATCAATGACTGGTGCCAGGCTGCGCGCGACCGCGGCAGCCGAGGCAAGGCTTGTCGCTTCGATCGCGTCCAGTCTGATGGCAGCGCTGGCTCCGACCCGGAGCGTGCTGTTCTGTTCGAGCGCGACTACAGCAATACTTTCCGGAGGCGGACCGCTTGCGTCGGCAAGCCAGACGATCGAGATCTTCGCAAGGCGAGCCTTCGCCAGGATCGAGTTGAGTCGCGCCGGTGGAATCGAAATCGGGGGCTCGATGATGAGCACCACGTGGTCTTCCACCAATCCGCCGCGTTGAGTGACATTCGTGATGCGAGCTTCGATCTCCTGAACGACGCGGCCGATGCTGTCAGCATTCGCGCCGATCAGTGGCGGCTGATCTTGAGCAGACGCGTGCGGCAGCCAACTCGCCCACGACCAGTCTCCGCCGAGGCACGCGATTCGAACATCGTTGGGGCTGTTCCGCACGGCCAACTGCACGATGAGCGAACGACCAAGCATTCTCAAGCGCTCACTCGACCCGACGAGCGCCAGAACAGGGATCTCGTTCAGGCGCACTGTAACGGCCATGTCGGGATCGACGGCGTGCGCCTCCTTCAGTTCCCGGGCCTTCGACACGAGTTCCGGCGCTCCCCGATCGCTTGCCTCCACGCGCGCGGTCGTCGGCACGCGACCCGTTCCGATTCGAACCTCGAGGAAGTCGGGATGCGAGTAGTGGCGATCCCAGATCGTTGGTTCGAGACAAAGCGCCCTGTTGCTCAACAGCTCAGTACTAGGAAACATCCACTCCAACCAGTCGCGCAGCTCGACTCTGGCCAGGTCCGCCTCGGCGCGCGCGCTTTCGACTCGATCGAGGTACAGCTTGCTTGCGGACTTGTACTGCTTAACCCCCGAGCGGCGATCGTCCCACCAATTCCACACCGCCATCAGCGGTCCGAGGGCTCCAAACGCCAGGAACATATAGTTGCCAGTGAGGGCGACGATTGCGACCCCCAGCACCACCGGCAAGACGAGCATAGGCACTGGAAAGCGACGGCTTGAGACCCGGTCGGGAGCGGCGTCAATGGTAACGGTAGCGTTCGGCCGCGTCCGCATCGCCCGCCATGATCGACTCACATAGAGGCGGCCTGCGGACCGCTGCAGGTGATCTCCAAGCGTGGCCCACCCTGTGCGAGGCACCATCGCCTCGGACTCCGCCATCTCGAACGTGAACGTGCTGTCCTCCCCAAAATCGACGGCGTCTCCGTTCCGTAGAACTCGAGGGCCATCGATCTTCGCACCTTGGACCCTTGTGCCATTGAGGCTGCACAGGTCCTCGAGAACTACCGACGGCCCCCGAATCGCAATCGCCGCATGCATTTTGGAGACCGTGCCATCATCAAGGACAAGATCGTTGCCAAATGCGAGGCGACCGACCCGCAAGCCGGCCCCTGATATCTCGATGACGTCGGGCCCTAACTTCCCCGTTCGTCGCAGCCGCGCACGCGATCTCGGGGCCGCAGCACCTTCAGCATCGATCACATCGCCGTGAAGGAGGTCGAGATGGCCAAGCAACTGGTGAGGGTCGATGATCGCACCAGTGCGCCGCACTCTCATCACGTCAACACGTCGCCCACCGAGACCGGAACAGATCGCGCCGATCAGCGTGGCCCCCGTGTCCGCCTCGCTGTACGAGACGCTCAAGTCCTTGGAGTAGTCACTCCCCATGACAGTCACACCGGTATTGATCATGAGGTTCTCCAACAGCTTCGAAGTGGCCCGCAACGAGATACGCCTGCAGCGCGTCGAGCTTCNNCAGACGTGGTAGATCCGCACGATCTTCGCTCAACCCGACAGCGACACTGCCCAGAGCTCAGCTGCACGGCGTCGTCAATCAGCTCGTCCCCTGCGAACCCACCGTTGCCGAACGCCTCCGAGCGACGATCGCACGCATCGCTCGATACAGCGTCGAGTCCGACGCGACCGCACCGAACAGCCGCTGCCGCGACACAAGGAACTCCATGTTCGAGCACACTTCTTCGCAGGCCGTGACCACCAGCATCGCGTAGGTCAACGACCTACTTTCAGACGGGGTACTGCCGGGCTTGATGCCCTCAGCGGACTTCCCTAGTTGGGGCCGAGCAGCTCGGAGTGTCACGGGATCACGATCAGTGACGAATGATTGTCGACCGAGCGATCGCAATGAGGCCCTAGAGATGGCCGTCACGACCGGGGCCAGCTGCCCGTCCCTCGACCCAAGGCTCTGCGCCAGCTTGGTCGGCCG
>DMNR01000072.1:0-198 GCA_003452655.1 Actinomycetota bacterium
GCTCATCGGGCACGAGGGCCACGAAGAAGTGGAAGGAACCAGCGGCGAGGCGCCTGATCGGATCACCCTGATTGAGAACCCGGAACAAGCCGATGCCGTTGAATTCGCGCCGGACACCAAGGTTGCTTGGCTGTCACAGACCACTTTGTCTGTCGACGAAACGATGGAAACAGTTGAGCGGCTTCGGATACGACTGCC
>DMNR01000072.1:392-5153 GCA_003452655.1 Actinomycetota bacterium
TGTTACGCGACGCAGAACCGCCAACTGGCGGTGAAAGAGATTTCACCGCGTTGTGATGTGTTGATCGTGGTGGGTTCGGCGAATTCGTCGAACTCGGTTCGTCTCGCCGAGGTCGGCCTGGAGGCGGGCGCTGCCGCGTCTTATCGGATTGATGGCGCTCAGGAACTTGACCCGGCGTGGTTTAACGGAGCGACCACAGTTGGTTTGACCTCAGGGGCGTCCGTGCCAGAAGAGCTAGTTGATGGTGTGCTGCACACCTTGGCCGAGCACGGATTCGGCAATGTCGAGGTGGTCTTCTCAGCCGAGGAAAGCCTCACGTTCGCGCTGCCGCCAGAACTTCGGCGCGACTTGAAAGCGGCGCAGAAGTAAGCCCTGCGCGCCTATGGGTCGAGGTCTACTTGCGCTTGCCGATGATGGCCCGGCGAATGAGGACGATGACGAAAGCAGCGGCAGTGCCGCCGAAGATGTATGGGGCATTGAATGCCAACCCGGTTCCGAGAAGTGAAAGCTCACGAAGGACCAGGCTCCCCGAACCCGTCAGCGTCGTCGGCTGACCGGCGATCAGCAATGCGGCAACAAAGGCCAAGGGCGGAGTGATCACTGCGGTCCAGAGATCTCGTGGCCGAACCATCAGCGCACCAAGGATTGAGGCAACCACAAATGCAACGCCGGTGAACCAGGTGAACTCGCGATTCATGGTCATATCGACAAATCCGACGACCGTTGTGATGCCAGTGACGAGAAGCACGACACCCCAGGTGCCGAGTCCGCGCTCGGGGCGCGATTCGGCAACGATGGCCGCTGNNCTGCAGTACTCATGGGGGAAATTGTCTCAGGAACTCCTTGACCGTCCGCCGCTGCACCGGCAGTGACGTCAATGACTGCTGGAACAACCGCCGTCGCTCCGGCCTCGCTGACAGGTTCGGTGACGGGTGATTCCGGGGCGGCCTCATGGTGAGTGCGGTACAGCTTCTCGGTTCGCACGGTTGGTCCAACTTCAATTTTCGGAGTCTGTGCCCCGTCAGCACTCGTGCCTGATGATGACTCCCAGGGCCAACGGGTTGGCGCATCGCCAGGTTCATCAGTCGGTTGAGGTGCTGGGCTGCGAATAATTGCGCCTGACTCCACGGATTCATCGCCTTCCGCCGATGGCGCCCCAGCACCTTGTTGATCCTCGCTCGGGCTTGTCACAGGCAAAACGTACGTCACGGTGGCTCTGTGCTCGTCAATGCCACGCCCGACGTTTGTCGGATAAGTCGATCAACCTGTTGAGGTGATTCGATCGGTTCGGGGGAGACCCCGAGGTCCGCCATTCGACGAGATGAGACCAGAACGCGGGCTTCGTATGAGCCCACGAGTTTGTTGTAGTTGTCGGTTGCCGCTCCCAAGCTTGAGCCGAGCCTGACCAGGTGGGAGTTCATCGCGCGGAGCCGATCGTGGAGTTCTCGGCCAATTTCGTGGATGGCAGCGGCGTTCTCAGCCACGTCTCGATCCCGCCACCCAAGCGAAACCGTTCGCAATAGCGCAAGCAGGGTTGTCGGTGTTGCAAGGACGACATTTCGGCTGAATGCACGTTCCAGAAGGCCTGGATCTGAGCTCAGGGCCTGACCAAGCAGAGACTCCGCGGGGAGGAAGAGCACCACGAACTCGGGGGCATTCGCGAATTGTCGCCAGTAACCCTTCGAGGCAAGCTGGTCAATGTGTGCGCCCACTGCAGCGGCATGTTGTGCAGCGGCTTCCGCCGCGCTCGGGCCGGTGCTATCGGCCGATCGGTGCCCTTGCACCGGCTGAGCCAACAGGGCGTCCAGCGGAACCTTGGCGTCGATGACGATCGTGCGGTCGTCGGACAGGGTAATGACCATGTCGGGTTTGATAGTCGCGTCATCTCCAACTATCCGCAGCTGTTCGGTGAAGTGAACCCCGCGGGTGAGTCCTGCGACCTCAACGATGCGGCGTAACTGGACCTCACCCCAGCGCCCGCGCTGCCCCGTGTGATTCAAGGCTTCCGCGAGTCGACCTGTGTCGCGCTGCACGGCGAGATTGCCGTCGGTCACGGCTCGCAGTTGCTCGGAAAGCTGCATCTGCGCGTTGGCCTGGCCCTGGGCGACCGCATCGACCCGCCTAGCAAGCTCCGTCAGAGACGCGGCGACGAGTTCCGACTCGGCGCGGCCACCCGTGGGTCCTGCGTCTGGTTCACGATTTCGCGTGATGATGAGGACCGAAACCGCAGCAATAACGGCCCCGCAAATGGTGGCAAGTACCGCGACGGTGATCGCTTCAGTGGACATGGGCACACAGTGCCCGTCCGGTCTGACAATTCTTCAGTCCGTAGGCTGTGCGCTTGTGAGTCTTTCTATCGGAATCGTCGGTCTGCCCAACGTCGGCAAGTCAACCTTGTTCAATGCGCTCACCCGCAACGACGTGTTGGCCGCCAACTATCCATTCGCCACCATCGAGCCCAACGTCGGTGTGGTCGGTGTGCCAGACCCACGACTCGAGAAGCTCGCAGAAATTTTTGGTAGCGAGCGGATCCTGCCCGCTACCGTCAGCTTCGTTGACATCGCTGGAATTGTCCGTGGCGCAAGTGAGGGCCAGGGGTTAGGTAACAAGTTCCTGGCGAACATTCGAGAAGCAGACGCGATCTGCCAGGTCGTGCGGTCTTTCGACGATGGCGACGTCGTTCACGTTGATGGCAAGGTTTCGCCCACAGACGACATCGAGACGATCAACACTGAGTTGATCCTCGCTGACTTGCAGACGCTGGAGAAGGCGATTCCGCGGCTTGAGAAGGAAGCCCGGCTCAACAAAGAGCGCGCTGAGGTTCTCGAAGCCGCGCAGCTTGCCCAGAAGAAGCTGAACGAGGGTCAAACAGTGTCCGCTTCGGGGATCGACCGAGAGCCGCTTCGCGAACTCTTCTTGCTCACTGCCAAACCGTTTCTTTATGTGTTCAATCTCGACACGGATCAGCTCGCCGACGACGAACTACGCGCCAGGCTCGCGGACCTCGTTGCACCGGCAGAAGCCGTCTTCCTCGACGCCAAGCTTGAGTCCGAGCTCGTCGAACTTGATGCCGAGGATGCCGCCGAACTCCTCCACGACGCGGGCCAGGACGAACCGGGCCTCGACATTCTGGCTCGCGCCGGATTCGAAACGCTCGGGTTGCAGACGTACTTGACCGCCGGTCCAAAGGAAGCTCGCGCATGGACCATCCACCGGGGTGATACGGCGCCTGAAGCCGCTGGAGTCATCCACACGGATTTCCAGAAGGGCTTCATTAAGGCCGAGGTCGTGGGCTTCCCCGATTTGGTTGCTGCGGGTTCAATGGCTGATGCCAAGGCCGCCGGCAAGGTCCGGATGGAAGGCAAGGACTACGTCATGGCCGACGGCGACGTGGTCGAGTTCCGCTTTAACGTGTAGCTGACGGCGTTTGCGCAGGTCAGAGGCCTATCCGACAGCGGCAGCCAACTGAGAGACGCGGGCCTGCTGAGTATCAATCGCTATCGGGAGTTGCTTGAGGCGCTCGTCTAGTCGGTCGCGTTCCTCGGCGAGCATCGCCAGCTTCTTGTCGCAGGACTTCGTTTCCTTGGCGCAACTGGCGGAGGCTTTGAGGGTTGCGATCAACGAATCGCTGCGAGACCGATCAACGACGGCTGCTTGCTGCTCGTTCGTCAGTGCGTTGAGGCGTTCACGCGCGATCTCGAGCTTGTTAGGTGTTGCGTAGGTGCGGGCAGTTGCGCCCGATTGAGGTGCCGAAACCGGAACCGGATTGTCGGCTACTGCGTTGCCCGTCGAGTCCGTTGCTGCGCATCCGGCGAGCGCAGCAACTGCCACTGCAAGCGCGCCGAACAGGAGTCCGGCGCGACTCGTCGCTGTGATCCGGGCGGTGCGCATCCCCTGCTTATCGGCAGAGTTCGCGATTACTTGAGGGGAAAACCCAAGAATCTTTGGCCAACTTCAGCGGAGGCGATTTGGGTCCCTCACATTTTCGTCGTTCTATGTCGGAGTAGCTCCCTTCGCGGGCAGGGAGGCTAGGTGGCCGATCTTTCGGGCCCATCGTTGACCGCGCCTATGCGTGGGCATCTCAACCGCCACATGGAGTAGGTACGCGGTTGCGAGTACGGCCGAGAAGGCAATGACGATGCTCGCCAATGGCCAAACACCGAGGCTCGTCAGTGCCGACAGGATCGTGTATCCGAGCACCACGTGCACGACGTACAACGGGTAGCTCAGCTCGGCAAAGAAGTCGACACCGCGGTTTCCTCGCCAGGCGCTTCCCCAAATGCTGATCGCCACAAATGCTGCGATGGTTGCGGTGAACATCAGGTTGTACTTCGCGGTCGTCAAGGTGATTCGACCTGTTGTCATCAAGTACAGCGCGGTCAGGGCCAATGCCGGAACCAACAGTTGAGTTGTGCGAAGCGACATCAAATTCCGATGGTGTGCGGACAGCACCACTCCGACCAGCATGACCGGAATAAACGGACAGGCAAGCAGAATCACGTAGGCCAATCCACGCAATGGCGAGTTGATGGGTGGCAGCGGCATCAGGGTCTGGATTGTGAAACAGAGGAATGCGATTACGGCGATGCACTGCCAGGTCGTGGTCAGCCAACGGTAAGCGAGAAGGCAGATGGTGTAGAAGACCATCTCGATAGTCAGCGTCCAGACGATTCCATCTGCTGGGACCGGGTGGTTGATCAGGGGGCCAAGCCCGGGAACCATGCCGATCAATACAGATGGCACGTTCAATTCGCCGCGTGG
>DMNR01000072.1:5277-8564 GCA_003452655.1 Actinomycetota bacterium
AACGCGGCGAAGTCGAATGGCAGGCCGCCGAGGAAGCTGGCAAATCCGGGGGCGCCTTGGGAGCCTGCCCAGAGTTGTTCGCGGCGGGCAAGACCAGATGCGGTGGTCTGAGAAACCCAAAACAGGATCGACAGGTGCCAAATCACGACGGAGACCGCCGCGACGCCGCGCAGTGAATTGGCCCACGCGATGCGTTTCACACGTCGAGGCTATCGGTCGTGAGACGCTGAGCGTGATGTGAAACTACGGCTGGGCCGGGCCCCACTCATAGGGGTCGTAGCGTGCTTCGACCGCCGTTTCGGCTTCGGCAAACGTGAACGTACCCGCGTCTAGTGCCCTACCGATGACGGCACCGTCGAGTCCGGATGGAACGAGGTCAGCAAGTCCATGAAGATTCTCCAGGCTGACGACTCCGGAACCGGCAGTAACGCTGTGCGTCGCTGCTTGGCAGAAGTCGGTCAAGACATCATGGTGTGCCTGCCACCAGTGACCGGCGTGACCAGCATCGCTGACAACGTAATTGGCGACACCGATGGCATCCAGCTGCGGCAGCAGCGTCCAAACGTCAGCGCCGTCGGCAGCTGTCCCAGGGGCGCGCAGTGCGCCACCATCACCAATCACGAGCCGAAGGCCTATGTGGCTTCCATACTTACCGACTGCTTCGGTGAGGAATACAAGATCAGCGACGGCGGACGTCGGAAGGATTATCTGGGCCGGGTCAATGGCAACCGCGGCCGCGAGCCCGGCCGCATCTCCGCTGTTTGCTGCGAGATCAGTTCGAACTTGGTGGCGGATTCCGTGGACCAACTGGGTGATTGCGGAGGTATTGGGCGTTCCGCCTCGGAGTGCGTCGACGTCGATGATCTGAATTCGCTGGGCGCCCTGTTCGTGCCAAAAGCGGGCGGCTGCCAGCGGCGAGACGACCTTCGGATCGTTGGTCAGTACCGAGTCAGACGGGATCGACGCCTGACCGTTAGACACGGACACGGTCGGGATGAGGGCGAAGCTGAGGTTCTGCACCGGTCCAAGGTAGTCCGGAAGGCCGCACGATGCGGGGTCTACGGCTGCGACGCAGATGCCGCCTCGGATGCATCTGCGTCAATTTGATGCGCTAGTTCGATGTCCAGTTGTGTGATACCTCCGGCGCTGTGCGTCGATAACGCGAAGTGGAGGGTCCGCCATCTGATGTCGATATCTGGGTGGTGATTCATCGCCTCCGCATCGGCGGCGACGGCATTCACGCACCGGATCGCGCAAAGGAAATCGGGGAGCTCGACTGCCTTGCGAAGTTCGCCGCCAGCCACCTGCCAGCCGGGCAGGTCGGCAAGTTGGCGCGACACTTCCTCATCACTGAGAATCCTGGACATGTCGCCACGATATTGGGCGCGTAGCGGGCTGCGAATCCGCCATTCGGTGAGATCGGCGTCTCAGGTAGCCAAATCCACCGAATGATGGCCAAAGTGCGTCTGGAACACTCAGTCAGTGACTGATCAAACCCTCGCCACCCGAAATGACATTCGAAACGTGGCCATCGTGGCCCACGTTGACCACGGCAAGACCACTCTGGTCGACCAGATGCTGCGCCAGACTGGTGCGTTCGCTGCCCACGGTGAGTTGGTTGATCGGGTGATGGACTCCAATGACTTGGAGAAGGAAAAGGGCATCACGATTCTGGCGAAGAACACCGCTGTCAATTACTCAGGTCCGAGCGCCGACGGCACCGTGGTCATCAACGTCGTGGACACACCTGGTCACGCCGACTTCGGTGGTGAAGTTGAGCGCGGCCTGCAGATGGTCGATGGAATCGTCTTGCTGGTTGATGCCTCTGAAGGTCCTCTGCCGCAGACACGCTTCGTCCTGCGCAAGGCGCTGGAAGCCAAACTCCCGGTCATTCTCGTTGTGAACAAAACAGACCGGTCGGACGCGCGTATCGCTGAAGTCGTCGATGAAACGTATGAGTTGTTTTTCGACCTGGATGCAGACGAACATCAGATCGAGTTTCCGATCATCTACGCGTCCGGTCGTGCCGGGCGGGCATCGGCAGATCGTCCGGAAGACGGACAGATGCCGAACAATGATGACCTCGAACCACTATTCGAAACAATCCTCAAGACAGTACCCGCGCCCAGCTACGACCCGCAGGCACCCTTGCAGGCTCAAGTGACGAACCTTGACGCGTCGCCGTACTTGGGTCGGTTGGCGCTGGTGCGCGTCTATTCGGGCGAGTTGCGCAAGGGTGCGCAGGTTGCCTGGTGCAAGTCTGACGGCTCGATCGAGAAGACCAAGGTTGTTGAACTGCTCGTGACCAAGGCGCTCGAACGCGTGCCAGGAGAGGTCGCCGGTCCCGGCGACATTGTGGCGATCGCAGGATTTGCCGATATCAATATCGGTGACACCCTGACGGATCCAGAGGACCCGCGACCCATGCCGCTCATCAAGGTCGATGAGCCATCGATCTCGATGACTGTAGGCATCAACACCTCGCCACTCGCAGGAAAATCAGGCACCAAGCTGACGGCTCGTCAGGTCAAGAACCGCCTCGACCAAGAACTCATCGGAAACGTGTCGATCCGGGTCGAGAACACTGAGCGTCCCGATACCTGGGAAGTCCAGGGTCGTGGCGAACTTCAGTTGGCGATCCTCGTGGAGATGATGCGCCGCGAAGGTTACGAATTGACGGTTGGTAAGCCTCAGGTGGTGACGAAGGAGATCGACGGCAAGCTCTGTGAACCGATGGAGCGGCTCACGGTCGACGTGCCGGAAGAACACGTGGGTGTTGTGACCTCACTGCTCGGAACCCGTAAGGGCCGACTTGAGCAGATGGTTAACCACGGCACGGGCTGGGTTCGGATGGAGTACGTCGTGCCAGCACGTGGACTGATCGGCTTTCGCACCCAGTTCCTCACGGATACTCGCGGAACCGGAATGGCGCACCAGAACTTCGTTGGGTACGAACCATGGTTTGGCGAGTTGCGGACCCGTCAGTCCGGTTCATTGGTCGCCGACCGGATGGGTGCTGTCACGGCGTTTGCGTCGTTCTCGATCCAGGAGCGCGGAGTGCTCTTCGTTGGCCCAGGAACCGAGGTCTACGAAGGCATGGTCGTGGGCGAGAACTCCCGACAGGACGACATGGATATCAACATCGTGCGGGAGAAGAAGCTCAACAACATCCGCTCTGCCACAAGCGAAGCGTTCGAGAGTCTCGCACCGCCGCGGCTGATGGGGCTAGAGCAGGCTCTTGAATTCTGCCGCGACGACGAGTGCGTCGAGGTTGTGCCCGGAGCGGT
>DMNR01000426.1:0-4661 GCA_003452655.1 Actinomycetota bacterium
CTACCAGGTTACGTTCGGCGGTGATCTCGTGCTGAACACGTTCGGACAATACGGAGACCCCGATGCCCCTGAAGCCAACCTGATCATGCACGGAATGCTGGATACGCCAAGCGGATTCACCCTCATGGCATCAGATGCCCCACCCGGAATGCCGCTGGATACTGGCAGCACTATCACCATCAGCCTGAGCGGCGATGACGACGCCGAACTTCGTGGCTACTGGGAGAAACTGACCGACGGCGGCAGCATTGAGGTCCCGCTAGAGAAGCAGATGTGGGGAGATACGTTCGGAATGGCGACCGACAAGTTCGGTACGCGTTGGATGGTCAATATCCACGGTGCGGATTAAGCCCGGTCGTTAGAGCGCAACACCAAGGAGTGCATCGGCGGCGCGGGAGATGATGCCTGGCGCTGACGCGTCTTCACCACCGCGAACCTGCTGCTCGCGAGACCATTCGTCGATGGCCCGCAACGCGCGTTCACTATTCAGATCGTCAGCCAACGCTTCGCGCACTTCATCAAGGGTGCGCAGAGCATTTGGACCGGTCGGCGGAGATACTGCCGCGCGCCACGCTGCAAGCCGTTCCTCGGCTTTCACCAGCTTCTCAGCTGTCCATTCCCAGTCTCGCCGGTAGTGGCTGTCGAGTAGCGCCAAGCGAATCGCCATCTCATCGACGCCGTCGGCGAGGAGTCGGGAGACAAAGACGAGATTTCCTCTGGACTTACTCATCTTCTCGCCATCAAGTCCAACCATGGCTGTGTGGACGTAGTGCCGGGCGTATGGCCATTCGTTCGTGAGCACTTGGGCTTGGGATGCACTCATCTCGTGGTGCGGGAAAATCAAATCATTGCCGCCACCTTGCACGTCGAACGTCATTCCTAGGTGATCGAGTGCGATCGCCACACATTCGATGTGCCAGCCCGGCCGACCAGGGCCAACTACTGACGGCCAACTCGGCTCGCCCTCTCGCGGAGCACGCCACAAGAGGCAATCGAGCGGATGGCGCTTCCCCGGACGATCAGGGTCTCCTCCGCGTTCGGCAAAGAGTCTGCGCTCTGTCTCGGCGTCATAGTGACCAACTTGCCCAAACCGCGGATCCGATGTGACATCGAAGTACCAGTCGTCATCAACCTGATACGCGGCCTGAGCGTCTATCAAACTCTGCACCCGGGTGGCCACTTCATCAATGGAGTCGACGACGCCGACGAACTGAGTCGGTGGCAACACCCGAAGTGCAGTCATATCGTCACGGAAGAGCTGGATCTGCCCCGTTGCGAGGTCCTTCCAGTCCGCACCGGTTGCATCCGCCCGCTCAAGCAAGGGGTCGTCGATGTCCGTCACATTCTGCACGTACTCGACCTTCGCCCCCGAGTCACGCCATTGACGATTGATCAGGTCGAAAGTCAAATAGGTCGCGGCGTGGCCTAGGTGGGTAGCGTCGTAGGGAGTGATTCCGCAAACGAACATCCGCGCCAACTCGCCAATGGCCGTCGGTCTCAGCTCCTGGGTTGCGGTGTCAAATAGCCGCAGAGGGCGGGTTTCTCCGGGGAGAGCAGGGATCGCTACATCAGGCCAGGCAAGCACGTGCCAAACCCTACCTGCCAAATCAGAAGATGGGCCAAGGGACTGCCGGGCCCTGCCCTGACGGAGCAGGGAACGTGCCAAGTTCCACCAGTTCGCGTGCTCGAGCGAGGACTGCATCGACCTCCGCACTTGACAGGTGCGAGTCCACCAATGACCGGAACTGGTCGAAACTGCGAATCAGGCGCTGTATGTCGGTGAGGAGCGATTCCGGTAGCTGTCGGTCTACGAATCCCCAAATCACGGTGCGAAGCTTCGGCTCGACATGGAAGCAGATTCCGTGGTCGATTGCCCAGACATGTTGGCCGCTGCCGGCCTGTTCGGCAATGAGGTGGCCGCCTTTGCGGTCGGCGTTGTTGGCAATGAAGTCGAAGAGCGCAATCCGCTCGAGTTGCTCGTTGTCATGGTGCGCCAAGACAACGGGGTGATTGTTCGCATCGCGTCCTTCGAGAATCGGCAGCCAGCCAGTGGGCACTGCGTGCGGCTCGAACAGGTTGATGAACTCGTCGGCGACTTCACCATCGATCCAACGTTGAATCATTCCTGGACCATTCGGCCCGTCCTGTCTCCACACCGTCATCGGCACGTGATCCCACCCGAGTTCTTGACTCAGGAGGTAGGCAGCCACCTCGCGTCTTGCGAGGGTCGCGTCTGGGAAGTCCCAGAGCGGCCGCTCCCCTGCCGCGGGTTTGTAGACGGCAACGGTCTCGCCTTCGCGGGCGGTGGTATCGACGTTGACGACCAACGCGTTGTTGCTCGAGTCGACGAGGCGACCCACAACTTCAAGTGGCGAAGTCGACAGCGCGTTGGCAAGGTCAGCGTCGGTAGCCATTTGCGCGCGGGCAGATGTGCCCGTCGGGGTCGAGTGGCAAATGACAGAACGGACATGGTGGGCGTCCCGCAGCGACGACTCGTTCTGCTCGCCTTGCGAACGACCTAGCGGCCGCGGCCGTCAAACGCACCCGCAAACATTCGGGCGCATTGTCATCGGAGTCGTCCTCGATATCGGGCACGTCATCCGCGCCACCCGCGTGGGCTTCAATAATCACGCGGTCAGTCACTGCGTTCCAGCCAAGGCCAAGTGCACCCGCACGAAAGTCCTCAGTGACCGGAGTATCGAGAGGGTCGATGTCTTCAACGGCTGCTAACTCCGTGGTGCTCAACACCTCAGGATGGCGGCGAGTGACTTCGTCGAGCAGTTCAAGAGTCTTCTCTGCGAGCAGTTCAGCCTGTTCCTTCTCGATCACTACTGACGTAATCCGCGCACCTGCCCGCGCCTGCACAAAGAAGACCCGCTCACCTGGTTGCCCAACCGTGCCCACCACAAATCGATCAGGTGGGTCGTAGAGATAAACGGTGCGTGCCACAGCAGAAGCCTACTTTCGCCGCTTCTTGCTGCCAGCCCCGCCACCTAACGCGGCGTCGGAACTAGTCGGGATGCCGGCCTGAAGGTCAACAGATATGTCGCCCGTTCCATTGACGAGCCGGACGAATGGTCGCAGGGCTGTGTAATCGATGGCAGTCACAGAACCCGGATCAATAACGATCCGTTGAAATGCGTCAAGGTGCATCCCGAGTGCATCAGCCACGACCGACTTGATGATGTCGCCATGGCTAACGATCAACACGACTGCCCGTTGCGCGCACTGCACTTCTGCAAGTGCTGACCACTTCCGAACGGCGCCGACAGCTCTGGTTTGTGATGCGAGCATCGATTCGCCACCGGGAAACGTGACGCTCGAAGGGTGCGCTTGGACTGCGCCCCAGAGAGGATCTCTCGCGAGCTTCTTGAGGGTGCGCCCCGACCAGTCGCCGTAGTCGCATTCGAGCAGGCCCTTGTCTTTGGCAATCCGAAGGGGCTGTGCCGACTGCAAGCGAGCGCGGATGAGCTTGGCGGTCTCAACCGTTCGAGGAAGCGGACTCGTCACAATATGAGTGACAGGAACATCCTGCAGAAGCTCTCCAACCGCCGACGCCTGAGCGATGCCGATGTCATCAAGGTGAACACCCGGTGAGCGGCCGGCCAATACTCCGGATGCGTTTGCGCTTGTACGCCCGTGTCGTACGAGCAGGACCCTTGTCACCCCTGCACCTTAGAACGCTGTGCAGGTGAAGTCTCGCGCAATTCACGCAACAATGCCGAACATGATCCAGGTTATGGGCATCTTCGCCGAGGGGCAGATTGCACAGGCGCATTCTCCCGAGTCACACCCTTTCGGACACATTCCCGGAGACCCCGAGTTGGCAGACCGGATACGGCTGCTCGCAAAAGGGATCAATGAGACGGAGAACTCCTTCATCTGGATCGCGCTCTTTGAGCCAACGAAGATTGAAATGGCTCTGGCCGCTGAACTCTTTGATCTTCCTCGACTCCAAGTTGATGACGCGATGAACCATCGGCAACGGGCCAAGGTTGAGTTCGATTCGACCAAGGCATTCGTCGTCTTCAAGCTTCTTGAATATGTGGAGTCAACAAGCGACATCGAAACGGGTCAGATGTCCGTGTTCATCGGACCTGGGTACGCAGTAACGGTGCGGCATCGTTCAAGCGGAAACATGGGTTGGGTTCTCGACCGGATCGACAACACCCATGACCTACTGGAGTTCGGTCCGATCACGATTCTGCACTCCGTACTGGACAACGCAGTGGACGAGTACCTCGACGTCATCGATGAAGTGACCGCGGACATCGCCGGCATTGAAGAGTCGGTCTTCTCCCCTATCCGAACGGATAACACAGAGAAGATCTATGAACTCAAGCGCGAAAACCTTGAGATCCGTCGAGCCATCTCTCCGATGGTGCAGATCGCCGGGACTCTCAGTGGGAGTGGAAATTCCCGAATGCCCGCCGAACTGCGGCCGTATTTCAGCGATATCTCCGATCACCTACTGCGAGCAGGGGACGGGGTCGAGAACAACGACAGCTTGTTACTGACCATGTTGATGGCCTCAACGGCTCGTACGGACTTACAACAGAATGCCGACATGCGCAGGATATCTGCGTGGGTGGCCATCGCAGCAGTTCCGACGATGATCGCCGGGATCTACGGCATGAACTTCGAGCACATGCCCGAGCTCG
>DMNR01000426.1:4736-9970 GCA_003452655.1 Actinomycetota bacterium
GAGTGACTTGTCAACCATCTCAACAGCCAGGCAATCGCCGCATAGCCAACCGCGAACGAGACAACTGTTGCCACGATTGTCGGACCCCAGGGAACTGATCCCTCTGCACCGATGTCCTTCATCTCGAACAAACCGGACAAGACGATCGCTGGAATGGACAACAGAAAGGAGAATCGGGCAGCCGTCTCACGGTCGTAGCTGAGCGCTCGCCCGGCGGTGATGGTTGCGCCCGAGCGGGAGACGCCCGGAATCAACGCGAGAGCCTGCGCGAAGCCGTAGATCAGCCCATCGCGCAGCGTGAGGTCGGCTTCGGTCTTGCGTTGTGGTCGAAAGCGGTCAGCAACCCAGAGCAAGATGCCAAAGACGATCAACATCGTTGCGGTCAGTCGCAAGTCTCTGGCGACGGTCTTGATCTGATCAGAGAAGACTAACCCGAAAACGGCGATCGGAACGGTGCCAAGAATGATGTACCAGCCCATACGGGCATCAAGAGTTCCGCGCAGTGCGGGAGTCCACAAACTGCGCACCCACGAGCTGGCAATCCGGATGATGTCCCGCCAGAAGAAGAGCAGCACAGCAGCCATCGTTCCGAGTTGAATCACTGCAGTGAACGAAGCTCCTGGGTCTTCCCACCCGAAGAGCTGCGGAACGAAGAACAGGTGCCCCGAAGAAGAAATGGGAAGGAACTCAGTCAGACCCTGAACGATTCCAAGAACAATTGCCTCAAGCCAGCTCATTGGTCAGCTACGCCAGCCCTGCTTGATCGACGAGTTCGGCCATCTGGCGGACGGTGCTCAATCGGGTCTCCAGATCTCCCGCATACGACGCAATCGTCAAGGTGGAGACCCCTGCGTCGTCGTATGCCGCTAGGCGTTCCTTGATTCGTTCCGGCGGCCCGATTAACGATGTTTTGTCAATGAAGTCGAGTGGGACTGCCGCCATCGCCTCGGCCTGTTTGCGGTCGAGATAGAGGTCTTGAATCTCGGCGGCAGCGGTCTCGTACCCCATGCGAGACACCAGTTGGTTGTAGAAGTTTTTGTCACGACTACCCATACCGCCGATGTAGAGGGCTGAGTAAGCGCGCAGTGGATCAGCGCATGCGGCAACGTCATCGCCGATGACGACCGGCACAGTTGGGACGATGTCGAAGCCGTCCAGCGTCTTGCCGACTTTTGCCCGTCCCGCACCGATGCTCGCCTTGAGCTCACCGCTGAACTCAGGGCTGAAGAAGATGGCGAGCCAGCCGTCGAATAGTTCGCCTGCCAGTTCGAGGTTCTTGGGCCCGATAGCGGCGAGGTAGAACGGGATCTGTTCACGAACTGGGTGCACGGTCAACGTCAGTGCCTTACCAGGGCCATCCGGCAACGGAAGCGTGAAGAATTCCCCGTCGTACTTAACCTTCTGGCGAGAGAGCGCCAGCTTGACGATCTCGACGTATTCGCGCGTGCGTGTTAGCGGCTTTGCGAATCGAACTCCATGCCATCCCTCCGACACCTGTGGGCCAGACACACCGAGTCCGAGGCGGAACCGTCCACCGGAAAGGGTGTCGAGCGTCGCAGCCGTCATTGCCGTCATCGCCGGCGTGCGTGCAGGGATCTGGAAGACCGCACTGCCAATGTCGATCTGTTCTGTCTGGGCCGCAATCCAACTCAGGACCGTTGCCGTGTCCGAGCCGTACGCCTCGGCCGCCCACACCACGGCGTAGCCCAGCTTGTCGGCCTCGCGTGCAAGTGCCAGGTTGTCAGCATCGTTCCCAAAGCCCCAGTAACCGAGATTCAGTCCAAGTCGCATGGTCGGTCACCCTACGCGGGGAACCCACTTCATCCCAGCACCGCCGTCGTGGGTTGCCGCGGTTCATTGCTCACTGCAGCTAGGCGTCCTGGGTTAGCGTGAGCCCCGTGGAGCAGAGACGATTGGGAACTTCGGGTCTTCGGGTTGGGCGACTCGCGCTAGGAACCATGACCTGGGGTCGTGACACTGACGAACACGAAGCACGAGAACAGCTTGCGATGTTCCAGGACGTCGGCGGAAATCTGGTAGATACCGCTGATGTCTACGCAGATGGCGCTGCCGAGAAGATCCTCGGCAGACTGTTGGCAGAGGATCACCGTCGCGACGGGATCGTGTTGGCGACGAAGTCGGTTTCTCGCCCGGGGACAGAACGACGATTTGACGCTTCTCGCCGACACCTTTTGGCCGCGCTCGACGGGTCGCTTCGGCGTCTTGGCGTCGATTGCATCGACTTGTGGCAACTTCATGCTTGGGATCCCTGGACACCTATTGACGAGACGCTCTCTGCAGTTGACTCAGCGATTGCAGCGGGCAAGGTCCGATACGCGGGCGTCTCCAACTATTCCGGCTGGCAGGTGGCACAGGCCGCCACGCTGCAGTCCAACGGCTCTAACAGCAACCCTTTGGTGTCGGTACAGGTTGAGTATTCGCTGGTGCAACGGGGCGTGGAGCGTGAGGTGATTCCCGCATCAGAGGCGCTCGGGTTAGGAGTGCTGCCGTGGTCGCCCCTGGGCCGAGGGACTTTGACCGGGAAGTATCGCAATGGCACACCAGCGGAGTCCAGAGCGGCAAACCCGACGTTTTCCAGTTTCATTCAGCCTTATCTGGGTGACGATTCGCGGCGGGTCGTCGATGCGGTGTGCACCGCAGCCCAAGGGCTCGATGCTCAACCACTTGAGGTCGCGCTCGCGTGGGTGCGAGACCAACCTGGTGTCTGCGCACCGATTCTCGGTGCGAGGACTGCCGCTCAGCTCAAGGTGGGCCTGGCCTCCGACAACTTGGAACTTCCTGCCGCTCTACGAAGCGCATTAGATGATGTCTCGAAGCCAGAACGTAGCTACCCTGAATTCGGGTGGAACCAAAGGTGAGGTGACGCATGGCCCGATTTGCTGATCTCGATGTTCCGCGCAAGTCCCGCGTGCAATGGGAGACCCGGGAAATCACCATGCCGCGAGACACCACGCGTCAAGAGGCGAAGGTGCTGCTGACGGAGTATGCAGAGTACGGGCATTGGGAGTTGGCCCGTCTGCGTTTGTATCGCGACGGGCGCCGCTGGGCTCTGCTGCGACGCAGGAAGATGAGGATCGACGCAGACTGGGAATAATTCCTTGACGCGTGTTGGTTGCGACGACCGCAGGGCCAGCTAGAAAGCGGCGTTGACCGCCTCGACAGTCGCTCGCAATTTGGCCTCAATTTCGTCGGCAACCGCACACATCGCTGAACTGTCGGACAGCGTGACCATCATCTGAGGATCAATCACCTCGACGATTGTCCCCGCCCCATCCGCGCGCACCACAACGTTGCAGGGCAGGAGTAGGCCAATTCCCGGTTCCGCCTGAATCGCGCGATACGCGTGCGAAGGGCTGCATGCGCCCAGGATCACCTGTGCGGGGATCTCGGCACCGATCTTGTCGTGGAGTGTCTTCGCGAGGTCAATTTCGGTAATCACCCCAAAGCCGTTCTCACCTAACGCATTCCTGACCTGCGCAAGGACGTCCGTGTAGGGCGCTTCAACCCTGGTTCCGAATCCGTACGACATTCGTTCCTCCCAGTTACTCATTGCCTATTCGACGGCGTCACTCGCTTCTGTTTCCGGAAGTTAGACCACAGGAGGGCGGCGCGCGATCAGCAGGGCGTCGATCGCAGTGCGGTCAACGCCCTGTACATCGACCGTCCGCTCGACCGCGTCTGCTCGTATGACGTGCAGACCCGAATCACTCACGTCATCGGCCAGGTCAGCGGCAGTGTAGAGAACGGTCGGATCTTGCGGCCCGCCATAACCGGCTAAGAGGTTGGCTGAGTCGTGCGCGATGACGAACAGATACCCGTCTTCGCGGACCGCACTAGCGGCCGTCCGCATTGCCGAACGCCGTTCGTCGGCCGCGAGCTGTAAGTACGCCACGATCACGAGGTCGAAGGTTTTCGGCGAGACGCTGTCGCTGGCGGCATCTGCCCGGAGGGTGTGGAACCGAGCTTGCTGCGCTGGCGTCAAGCGGGATCCAGCAAGCTGTTGTGCTCGGTCGAGTCCAACCTGGGAGAAGTCCAAGACGGTTGCGTCCCACCCCTGTTCGGCCAGCCAGAGTGCATTTCTCCCCTCCCCGCCGCCGAAGTCCAGTGCGGAGCCGGGGCTCAGGGTCGAGGCAAACTCCGCGACCTGTTGATTCGGAGTGGACGACCACACCAGTTCGCTCGCGCTGTACCGCTCGTCCCACATCTCGCTGCTCATCGGCTGGCTCTCCCTGACTCTGCTCGAACTCTCAAGCGTCACTCGCTGATCAACTTACGCCGCGCGCAGGAACCTGTCGAGCACGCGAACGCCAAACTGCAAGGACGACACAGGGACCCGTTCGTTGACAGCGTGGAACATTCCGAAGAAGTCGAGATCGGTGGGAAGTAGAAGTGGCGAGAAGCCAAAACAGCGGATGTTGAGGCGATCGAACGCCTTCGCGTCCGTTCCGCCGGACATGAGGTAGGGCACAGCAACGGCAGCCTCATCTTCGGCCTTCAAGGCCGATGCCATGCCGTCGACGAGTGGGCCATCAAACGTCGTCTCCACAGCTCGGGCATTCTCGATCACCTCGATCCGAATGTCGTCACCGATGAGCTCCTTGATTGTCTCCAAATATTGCTCACGGGCACCGGGTAGGAACCGCCCATCCACAACCGCTGATGCCACGTCGGGAATCACGTTGGCTTTGTAACCCGCATCAAGCATCGTGACGTTGGCGGTGTTGCGGACGGTCGCGCCGATGATTCGTCCGATCGCCCCAAGCCGAGCCGTGACCTCGTCGGGATCCTCAAGGTCCAGTTCGATGCCGGTCAGGTCCTCGAGCGATTGAAGGAACTCCGAAGCCGCTGGGGTGAGGCGGACTGGGAACCGATACTGACCAATACGCGTCGCCGCCTCACACAACTTGGTCACGGGGTTGTCGGCCGCCAGAAACGAGCCATGCCCGGCGGTTCCCTCCGCAATCAAGCGAAGCCAGGCAATCCCCTTCTCGGCGGTCTGGATCGGATACATCCGCAGGTCATCACGTAGCGAGACGCTGAAACCACCAACTTCTCCGATCGCATCGCTGACCCCACTGAACATGTCGGGCCGATTGTCGACCAACCAGCCGGATCCATGTGTCCCCCCGGCCTCCTCATCGGGAAGCCACAGCGCCACGATGTCGCGGTCGGGTTGAACTCCCGAACGAGCCCACTGACGGATGACGGCCAGC
>DMNR01000212.1 GCA_003452655.1 Actinomycetota bacterium
CCAACTACGGCGCCCCGGAACCCCGCCGCATTCGGAGCTGCTGCTGGCCGGGACTATGCAGCGTGCGACTGGGGCCGTTATCGGGTGGCGTGCGGCGGTGCGCATCCGTGATTCTGTGGCGTGGTTATCGTGCACTACGGCCCCGACACGGGCCCTGCGGCTCCTTCTAGGTCCGTGTGAGAAAGCCTCGATGGATGTCCGACAACCTGGGCCAGTTCAAGGGGCTCAGTGATCTGGGCCCCTTCGATTGGTCCAGATTGAGGGGGCACCCACTTCGAGGCTTCGATTCTCTGGGCCTTACCGGGACGGGTGCGTTTGCATCTGGACCTAAACCACCCGCGAGGTCAAAACCATCACTGCATTGCCTACTCTTGATCAAGTGCCTCATAGTAGGCGAATGCATCACCCCACGTGAGCAGAGATGGTAGTGGTGCGTCCGGCAACACTCTCTTGGAGCAAAGGTCCTCGATCACGAACAAAAGTTCGGCAGCAATCAGGGAATCGAGACCGAGGTCGTCGGCGGGCATCGGCATCAACGCCTCACTCGCGCCGAGTCGACTGGTCACGGCCAGAACAAAGTCGTCAAACTGTTTCAACGAAGCTCCCCACCATCTTATTCCGAACGTTGAGTCCTGACCACGCGTGCCTGTTCAGAGCCCAAATGCTTACGTCGTGATGCTCGCCGTCATGGTAGACGCGATCCAGCAGGCGTCCTTCGTTTACTAAACCGAATCTACCCATGCCTGCTAGAGCCACTTCATTGTAGGCTGGCACCTCAAAATAGATCTTCTGAAGAGAAAAGGAAGCGAACACATGCTCTATAAAGAGCATGGCACCAACTCCAAACTCGACCAAGCTATTCGAGACCCTCGCGATGGCCGCATACGCGACTTGATTGTCAGGCTCGTACCGGTAGATCTGGAACCAGCCGCAAAGGCGACTTCCGTCGTCGGCGAATGCCAACAGTGCAACGCTGGTTTCAGAGCCGAGCATAGAGGGGTAGAGATCGCTCGACGGAGTCGCTCCTCGACTAAACCACTTCGACCCAAACAGAGCGAACTCGACCTGCCTTAGTTCCTCCCAGTCGTCACGGTGAATCGGACGCAGTGCAACGCCGCGAAAGGCACGCGGGCTCACGGGGCACCTCCGCTAGATGCCAAAGTTTCGCGATGCAACGCGCTAGAAGCCAACATGAGCGTGAAGCAAGTTGTGGTCAGAGTTCCACCCGTTAGCACCTGTGGCCAGGGGTTCAGAATCATGGAAACGTACGAAGTTAGCGTCACCGCGACCTATGACCCAATCGATCTTCCCACTCGAATGAGTTTTTTCGCTTGATGTGTGCAGTGTGTCCCATCGCCATGTATTTGCTCGTTGAACCACCCATTGCACAGAGTTGAAGTCGCCCATGAGGATCCTTGGCGCTCCCATGCCGCTAGCCTTTAGCTCATCCAACTGGACCCAGGTCGGGTCGGGGTTCCCCGACTGTGCAGTGGTGTGCAGGGTGCAGACCGTGAACTTGGAACCAGCGTCGATCACAGCGCAGTCCACGCGTTTGTGTTCACTATTGTTATAATTATCTCCGAATACGTGAGTCCACCCATTCTGTGGGTTGCCAACTGGCCGGTAGCCGGCCCATGTGGTATCGCGAGTGTGGCTAACGTCCTTGTTTACAATAAGAACGTTGCCGAAACTTGCATTGCCACACGTCGCCACGTTGGTTTTGACTACGCTAAAGTAGACGTTGTAATCTGCATTGAGGGAAGCAGCCATGCTGAAATATTGAGAATGGCAGACTTCATTTGCAGATGCGGCGACGGGATGTTTTAATGCGACGTTCCACACGAGCCAATTAGCGTAGTTTACGTTTCCGAGGTGGCCAGCTGCTGCACCCTGGATGTTATGTTGGAGTTCGGAGAAGTACACCTCAGCGCCCGCAGCGTCCGCCGTCATAACGTTGCCTACGGCGGCTGCAACCATGCCTGCCGAAACGGCACACGCTTTCATTCCTCGCCCGATTCGTCGATCTTTGAGCCCGGACATGTGGTCTTCCCCTTTGCGAACGTGCTACGGATAGCTGGTGGAGCTAGTTATCGAGGTCGATAACTTTAATGGATGAAATTGACCCTGAGTCACCGTATTCCACCGAAATGGCGCCCGTCCCTGATGCCATCAGGGAACTCGGGGCGGTCCATCCATCAAACTCGATCGCCCCGTCGGGTCCCAACAACCAAAGTTTTGACTGACCAAAGAACGTGCCATCGGCGAGCACCCATCCCCCAGTCGCGGCGCTACTGCTCAACGACGTAAAGGGGAGGTCCGTGGTCTCACCCGAGCCGAGATCCACCATTTGCGCCGGTCGGGACTGCACGAGACCGCCAGAGTCAGGCCTATCGATCGTGTCGGTGATTGGCTCGCCCAGTTCGGCATCGGGAACCAATCCTGGCGGCGGGATGGCGCCTTCAATACCGGACAATAGAAGTGTCTCCCCAGAGCCGTAACACGCTGGGGGAAGCAGGCCAGCATCTGACTCCCAACCATCCAGTGCGGGATCGAGCGCGAAGTCCTCTTCGCCGGAGGCTCGAGAAATCTCGGCGGCGAACTTCTCGCTGTTGAGTGAGACTCTGACATCAGGGCTGAGGGAGCGACACAGAAGGTTGTTGTCGTCCAGGGCCAAGGATGCCCCTAACTTCCTGGAGTTTAGATCGGCCAGGCGGGTTGCATATGTCCCGTCCACGGAGTCCCACACGATCTCGTCATCGCTCAGCCTCAGCAAGTAAGGGTTTGACGTCGCTGGCACGACCGCCTCTCGCCACGCCCCGGCGTTGTCTCGAACAAAGATGACCTGTTTGCCGACGCCGGAGCATTCGAGTCCGGTGTCGCCCTCGAATGGGCGCTCAGAACAGACCGTAGCTCCGATCGCTAGCCATTGGGGGGAGGCCAACATCGACTCCTGGGTCAACCAGCCACTCGGGTTCGGACCTATGGCTTCGGCCGACTCACCCGTCTTTGGATCAATCTCCACCAACAAGACGGAGTCGTCCGATTCCTGTTTTGCAATGAAGGTCAGCTCGTCTGCTGACGTTGGTCCGGGCGGAACTGACAACGATTTGGTCAACGTTTCGGGTACTTGCGCTTCTGACACGTAGTCGGAAAGCGTTGCTTCACCGCTGGCAGTAGGAGTGTTGGGCTGACCGGCCTCGACCTGAGGAGGCTGCTCGCTCCCACAGCCCATGGCTCCCACGATAAGTACTGCCAACGTATGTCGAAGCTTCACTGGCTTCTCCCCCTCCACGGCTCCCCGGTCAGCTTCGCCTGATCGATCTCCTCGAGAATGTCCAGCTTGTATCGTGCCGGGAACGAACGTCTCGCACGTCGCACCTCACGGTTCTCATCGGTCATAACTGACATGATCGCACCTCCTCCACCCTCACTTATTCTGGTTGGTTGGACCAGCAACCCACAGTCTGACAGCTAGGGGCTCAGCACCGCGCTACATAGCCGGCGAAGTCGGTCGCCGCCGGTCAGATGCGTAGCGACTCATAACGTCACCGGCCCGAATCCGGCCGTCTCAGAAACGGCCGTTAACGAACGCTGATGAAGACGACTTCTGAAAAACGCTGGGCACCCCCCTCGATGCGTTCACAACTCGTGCGCGGAATCAACGTCTCACTACTCCCCCACCAAACCCGTTATTGATACGGTCGCCCGATGGGCGCCGGTCACCTTCTCGGATACGCACGAGTCTCGACAGCCGGACAAGACGCGACCGGTCAGATCGACGCGCTGAACGCCGCCGGCTGTGCCCGAGTCTTCGTCGAACACCCCTCCGGCCCATAGGTTGAGCAGGTCGAGCTGGCCAAGCTCCTCGACCAGGCGCTGCCGGGCGACGTCGTGTGCGTGGTCAGGCACCCTCGGAGCCCTCGTGCCATGAACGCCGAGGTTACCACCCTCGCCGCCAGGCCCCTGC
>DMNR01000136.1 GCA_003452655.1 Actinomycetota bacterium
CGTCGAACTTGATGTACGAGCCATCGGGGCGGCGGCGCTCCTTGCGGGTGCGGACGATGACCGCCTTGACGACCTCGCCCTTCTTGATGTTTCCACCAGGGATGGCGTCCTTGACCGTGGCGACGATGACGTCACCGATACCTGCGTAACGGCGACCCGATCCGCCAAGCACGCGAATGCAAAGGAGTTCCTTCGCACCGGTGTTGTCGGCAACGCGCAGTCGCGATTCTTGCTGAATCATTTCGCCTTCTCCAGAATCTCAACCACTCGCCAGCGCTTCGTTGCTGACAGCGGTCGGGTTTCCATCAGCAGCACGCGGTCTCCGGTGCCACAGGTGTTGTCCTCGTCGTGGGCCTTCAGCCGTGATGTGCGGCGCACAACCTTGCCGTACATCGGGTGCTTGAAGCGGTCTTCGACCGCAACCACGACGGTCTTGTCCATCTTGTCGCTGACTACGAGACCTTCGCGAACCTTTCGTTCGCCGCGCGTCTCGAGTTCAGTCTGGGTTGCCTCGCTCATACGGCAACCTCCTCATCCGTTGCGATGATGCCGAGCTCGCGCTCACGCATGATGGTGTACAGCCGGGCAATCTCGCGTCGGACTGCTTTCAAACGGCCATGGCTTTCCAGCTGGCCGGTTGCTGCCTGGAAGCGCAGGTTGAACAGCTCTTCCTTGGCTTCAACCAATTTGGTTGCCAAACCTTCGTCATCCATCTGACGCAGTTCGGATGTAGGCGTTAGCGCTGACATTAGTCTTCACTCACCTCTCGCCGAACGATCCGGCATTTCATTGGCAGCTTGTGTGCCGCACGGGTCAGTGCTTCCCGGGCAGCGGTTTCGTCTGGGTAGGTCAGCTCGAACATCACTCGTCCGGGCTTCACGTTTGCGACCCACCATTCCGGCGAACCCTTACCCGAACCCATGCGGGTTTCGGCGGGCTTCTTGGTCAGTGGACGGTCTGGGTAGATGTTGATCCAAACCTTGCCGCCACGCTTGATGTGGCGGTTGATCGCGATACGTGCCGATTCAATCTGACGGTTCGTAACGTACGCCGGTTCCAATGCTTGCAGGCCCCAGTCGCCGAACGTCACATCTGTACCGCCTTTGGCGGCGCCGCTGCGCTTCGGGTGGTGCTGCTTGCGGTACTTAACCTTGCGAGGAATCAACATGTGCTACTCCCCCGTCACAGCTTCAGTAACGGCCTTGGCCGAATCTGGCGTTTGGTCTGCAGCCTTAGCGGTGTCTTCCACCGGAGCAGCAGCAGCGGCTTCGACTCCACGTGGTGCACGAGAGCGGTTATCGCCGCCACGGCCTCCATCGCGACCACCACGACGCTGCCCGCCACCAGCACCCGGACGCGCGAGGCGTTCCTGTTGCTGCTTGCGACGCTCGTCGGTGTCTGTCGAAACTTCACCGTGGTAGATCCACACCTTGACGCCGATGCGACCGAACGTCGTACGAGCTTCGTAGAAGCCGTAGTCGATGTCAGCGCGGAGCGTGTGCAGCGGGACGCGGCCTTCACGGTAGAACTCGGTGCGGCTCATTTCTGCGCCACCCAAACGTCCACCGACCTGGATCCGAATGCCCTTGGCGCCGGACTTCATCGCACTCTGCATTGCCTTACGCATTGCACGGCGGAAGGAAACTCGGCTAGACAGCTGCTCGGCAACACCCTGAGCAACCAGCTGCGCATCTGCTTCGGGGTTCTTGACCTCGAGGATGTTCAACTGAACCTGCTTGCCGGTGAGCTTCTCCAGCTCGCCGCGGATGCGATCTGCTTCTGCACCACGACGGCCGATGACGATGCCGGGACGAGCAGTGTGGATGTCGACGCGGACACGCTCACGCGTGCGCTCGATCTCCACCTTGCTGATACCTGCGCGCTCCATACCCTCGGTCATCAGCTTGCGGATCTTGACGTCTTCATTCACGTAGTCGCGGTAGCGCTGACCTTCCTTGGCGCTATCTGCGAACCAACGCGACGTGAAGTCCGTCGAGATCCCCAGGCGGAAGCCGTGCGGGTTTACTTTCTGGCCCACGGCGGTTACCTCTTCTTCCCGGTCGGAGCGTCTTCCGGCGTTCCGACAACGATGGTGATGTGGCTCGTACGCTTGCGGATCCGGAACGCGCGGCCTTGTGCCCGCGGGCGGAATCGCTTCATGGTGGGGCCTTCGTCGACCATCGCCACCGAGATCACCAGGTCGGCCTTCTTCAGGCCCTCCGTGGTCTCGGCGTTGGCGATGGCGCTCTCCAGCACCTTGTAGACGGTCTCGGAGGCGGCCTGCGGCGCGAACGCCAGGATGGCCAGTGCCTCGTCGACGGGAAGGCCACGGACCAGGTCGACGACCCGGCGTGCCTTCATCGGCGTGATCCGCACGTAGCGTGCGCTCGCGAAGGCTCCCGGCTGGTCGCCGAGCAGCGACTCGCGGCGGGCGCTCGTGCGCCTGCGCTCGGTAACGCTCATTGCTCGTTATCTCCAGTTCCTGCGGGGGACGCAGCCGCGGTCAGCGGCGGCGGCCCTTCCGGTCTTCCTTCACGTGCCCGCGGTAGGTGCGGGTG
>DMNR01000197.1:0-194 GCA_003452655.1 Actinomycetota bacterium
ACGGTCTTGCCAGTGCGCTCGTCGGGACCTAACTCACTGAACTCATCGCGGACTGACTTGTTCGTTGCGGTCCGGGTGAAGCTCGTTGCGTAGGGATCGATTCCGCGGGCTCGCATGTCGGCCAACTTGGTGCGACGGATCTTCTCCTGCTCGGGAAGCCCCGCATAGGGATCACCGATAGCAACCGTTGCCGC
>DMNR01000197.1:353-5465 GCA_003452655.1 Actinomycetota bacterium
ATCCACTGACGAACGTTCGGGATCGTCATGAACCCTTCTGCTGCCGCCGAAGCAATTCCCACCCGTGGCAGGTCGCCGGTGTTCTCGAACATGAGGTAGCGCGGGACCCAATCGGGGTCATATTTCGCGTTTGACCGATACAACGACTCGAGCTGGAACCACCTCGACGCAAAGACCAGGAATCCCCTGGTTGCGCGGATGACGGGTCCTGCGCCGATGCGTTCACCTTCGGCGAAGATCCCGCGCATCACAGCGAAGTTGAGCGAGACCTTGTCGGCACCGATACTCGGACCGGCGGCAACCAAGCTGGCGACCATGAACTCCATAACGCCGTTGTCGGAGTCGCGGGACCGGCGCATCAGATCCAGCGACAGGCCCTTCTCCCCCCAGGGCGAGAACGACAAGAGTGCCTCGCGGTTGCCCTCACTGTCGAAGGCTTCGACGAGAACACACCGTCCGTCGAGTGGGTCACCGAGACGCCCGAGTGCCATCGAGAAGCCGCGCTCGTTGTCGGTGTCTCGCCAACGATCGGCATCGGCGATCGCACTGGCCATCTCATCGTCAGGGATCTCCGCGTGCCGACGGACCTTGGCCGTGTACCCCGCGCGTTCGATCCGGTTGACGGCTTGGCGCACGACGCGCATGTGCCGACCGTCCAACTGAAAGTCGCGGAACCGCAAGATCGCCTCGTCGCCGAGTGCGACAGCTCCCAAGCCCGCGCGTTGGTAAGCCTCAGCTCCCTCAAGACTGGCACCCATCACCGCGGGGGCCCACGCGTGACGGTGAGCCTCCTCCAGCCACACCTCAATCGCAGACTGCCACGCCTCCGGATCTCCAACTGGATCCGCGCTAGCGAGACTCACGCCAAATACGACCCGATAGGTCACGACCGCCCGCCCAGTCGGTGACCAGTCAGCAGACTTGTCACGACGGGTTGCGAAATAGCCCAAAGAGTCGCGCTCGCCGTAGTCTCGCAAGATCGTGCGGATCGCTACTTCGTCGTCTGCCGAAAGCAGCAAATCCTTGCGACGCGAACGGAAGAAGACGTAGGCGGTCGCAATAAAGGTCAGGGCTGCCAGCAGGGACAGGGTGAAGGTGACTTCACGTGGCGGTTCCAGCACCTCCTGATATCCCGGATCTTGTCCGAGCACACCAAGGAACTGGCTAGCGGCGTAACTAATTCGCTGCGGCCGAAACGAGTCGTCAGCAAAAACGCTGATCATCGCCGCACCGACGGACACCGTCACGATCATGCCCACGAAGAACGTCAGAATCGCCCGCCAGCCATTCCCCTTCTGCGAGATCGCGAAGAACTCCCGTCGACATAGCAGCAACAGGCCGATCACTGTCGCATCGATTGCCAGTGGCGTGAGGATCGTCGGGTACGCCGAGGGGAAGAACGCCCAGGCAGCAAGCAAGAGCGCAAATTCACCACACTCAAGAACAAACAGCAGTCCCCAGGCGGCACGCTTTCGCTTGCCAAGCGCGCTTGCCAAGATCACCATGAGGACAGCCCACGCCAGGTTCGGAGGCGCCGCGAGGAAGAACAGGTCGACGGCTCCGCGCAGCCAGCCCAGCGGTCGGCGAAGCCCAGGAATCAGGGCGGTAATGAAGCTGAGAAGTGCAACGCCGTAGCAAATCCAGGACAGGATCCGCGGAACCCGAGCTTCCCAACCGTCGCCCGGAACGTATCGGCGATCGATGTGGCCGCGAGGTTGCGTCGGCATCAGGGCTGTCTGCGTCACGGGGCGAAGCTTGTCATGCCCCGACCCTCGGTCGCATCGGCAATCTCGGCTGGGTCGATGCCATTAGCTGGACAGCTCCGCCAAGTTCTCAAAAAGCAGCAGGGACTCGGGGTTGGCAAGCGCCTCAGAATTGCGCACGACTCGGCCATTGATGACATCAGCGACGGCCAGTTCGGCGAGCTTCCCGGAGCGAGTTCGGGGCAGGTCATCAACAGCGACCAACCGGCTTGGCACGTGGCGCGGCGAGCAGTTGTCTCTGAGCCGGATCTTGATCTCACCGACTAGCTCTTCGGTGAGGGTCTGGCCCTGCATGAGCCGCACGAACAGAACGATTCGGGTGTCGTCGTCCCATGCTTGCCCAACCGCGAGCGATTCCTGGACCTGCGGAAGTTGATCGACCTGACGGTATATCTCAGCCGTGCCAATCCGAACGCCGCCGGCGTTGAGCGTGGCGTCAGATCGGCCATGGATCACGATGCCGCCGTGATCGGTCCAGGACGCGAAGTCTCCCTGCGCCCACACTCCCTCGAAGCGCTCGAAGTACGCGGCGTTGTACCGGTCTCCAGTCGGGTCGTCCCAAAAGCCAAGCGGCATCGACGGGAACGCCATGGTGCACACCAACTCTCCGCGCTCCTGTGGATCGTCCTTCAAGCTGCGGCCTTGGGCGTCCCAGACATCGACTGCCACTCCCAGAGCTGGCCCTTGAATCTGACCCGCGTACACCGGACGTGTTGGGTCGCCGAGGACCAAGGAACCACAAAGATCCGTGCCGCCTGAGATCGACGCGAGATGAACGTCGGACTTGATCTTCTCGTATACGAACTCGAATCCTTCGACCGAAAGCGGCGAGCCCGTTGAACAAATCGTTCGAAGTTCGGACAGGTCGTGGCTCGCTGCGGGGTGTGCTGCGCCCTTGAGACTGGCGTCAAGGAACTTCGCACTCGTCCCGAATAGCGTCACGCGCTCCTGTTCGGCCAGGTCCCACATCACATCACGGTCGGGATGGAATGGTGAACCGTCGTACAAGACGATGGTTGCTCCGCTGGCGAGCGCGCTCGCTAGCCAGTTCCACATCATCCAACCGCACGTCGTGAAGTAAAAGACTCGATCACCCGGGCGGATATCGCAGTGCAACTGCTGCTCAACCAAGTGCTTGACCAAGAGTCCGCCAGCGCGATGAACGATGCACTTTGGCACCCCAGTGGTCCCCGATGAATACAGGATGTACAGGGGATGGTCGAAGGGGTAGAGGGCATCTGGGTCAATTGCAACCCCGCCCGCTGCCGCCCGTCGCCCCGCTTCAACAGCCTGCTCGAACGTCACAATCGGCAGACCCGGGTTACCTTCCCGGACGTGCCCGAGGCCCGGTTGCGCGTCCAGTTCACCGTGCACGATGACAGCCTCAAGCGATGGCAGACCCGCGACAACCTCCGCCAGTCGGTCCAGGCGAGTGTGGCGACGGTTCGCGTACACGTACCCATCAGCCGCAATCAACACTGTTGGCCTCACCTGACCGAAGCGGTCGAGTACACCGGCAACACCGAAGTCTGGACTCGTCGAAGTGAAGGTTGCACCCAGAATCGACGTTGCGACCATCGCCACGATCGTCTCTGGGACATTGGGCATCCAGGCCGCGACTCGGTCCTGAGGCCCGACACCGGCCCCTTTGAGGAACGTGGCCAAGGCGAGCGAATCCTCCGCCAGTTGTTGCCACGTCACAACCCGACGTTCTCCATCCTCCCGACGGAAGATGATCGCTTCTTCGTTGGCGCCTTGACGATCGCCACCCGACAGTATGTTCTGCCCATAACTCAGCAGTGCAGCCGGGAAGAATCGTGCAGACCGCATGTCCTTGTCTGCCGGGGGGAGGACGTACGCCGGACCGTCACCGCGGTCGCCAACGACACCGCACTCGCCCCAAATCACATCCCAAAAGTCGCCTGGATGTTCGAGACTGAAGTCGTACAGGGCTCGCGAATCGGTCAACGGCAGGCCCGTGACTTCGGCGATATCTCGACGAACTCGATCGATTGCCGTCGCCGCGATCTGCTCTTCCCGCGGGGTCCACAGCGGGTTCTCAACAGTGTTGTCAGTGTCGTTCACAAGGCATCATCCTGCCGGAGGGGCCGCGGGAGCGACCGGCGCGTCCTTGGTTACTGCGGAAGTTGCCCCCGACAACTCGCTGGCTTGTTTGGATAGTTGTGCCTTCTGCTCGACACTCAGGCCCCCGGGTTGAGCTAGCCCCGCATTGACCAATTCGGTTCCGCCGGTCATCGCGGCTTGGAAAGAATTGATGAAGACCGCGTACGCAGCCGGTCCTTGCCCGGCATTCACTGCTGCCAGACAAGCCGCCCCACTGTTGGCCATCAGGTCTCCTGTGACGGGTCCAATGGAGGCAAGGAATCCAGCGGTGTCCGCTAAGTCAGCGCCCGCGGCAACTGACTGCAACTGCGTCGCAAGCTGGGTGGACGTTCCGTCTGCCGTCAATGCCGACACCACATCGGTGCATGAGCCTGGAACGGCTCCGTCCGCCGGAGAAACTGGGGCGGCGCCAAGTGGGTCTGTGGTTTGCAGGCTGGCCGCCGCACTTGATTGCTGCCGCTGCCACAGATACCAACCAACACTGCCTGCAACCAGCATGACCAGCAACACCACCACAATCGCTCCGGTTCGGCGGCGCCGATTTCGCACGGGAGAACCGGTAGGCGGCGGCACCTCGCTCGGCGGCGTCTCGGCCACAGAATCGCTCGGCGGGGCCTTGGTCGGCGAACCGGTCGGCAATTCCGTACGTACCGAAAGTGTCGCCGCGGAGGGCGCTTCTGTCAGCACCGGACGGCTCGGCATCGGCTGCGTGTGCTCGCTCCACTGCGTCCCGTTCCACCATCGAAGCAACTGCGAATCGGACGGGTCCACGTACCAACCCGGTGTCGGCCTGACCGTGTGACTCATCGCGGTACTCCTCAACCCTGCATATTGGTGGTTGCGTAGCACCGTAAATGAGGTAACCCCTTTGCCAAAGCCGCCGCGCTCTAGCGCGCAAACGACATGATCAACTCGCTACGATCCGCACCTAGTAACCGCGCGTCGGGTCGTGGTGCTTTCAGGAACACCAAAAAGTGTCCCTGAATCAACGAGGAGGCACTTGGTCATGGTTGCACCAACCACCAGAGAGACTGGGCCAGTCGTAGTAGAGAAGGTACACACCGGCAAAGTCGTCGGTATCTCTATCATCGCTGCGCTCGGTGGATTCTTGTTTGGCTACGACAGCTCCGTAATTAACGGTGCTAACAAAGCCGTGTTCTATCAATTCCAAATTGAGAACACCTCACTTCAGGGATTCGTCGTAGCCATCGCGCTACTCGGCTCC
>DMNR01000195.1:0-2324 GCA_003452655.1 Actinomycetota bacterium
TGGGCGTCTTTCGTGCTCAAACCCTAGAGGCGGTTGGTGGCTATGACGAGACCTTCGATCGCGCGCAAGACTGGGAGATGAACCACCGAATCCGGGCCATGGGCGGCAAGATCTGGTTCAACCCGAATATGCAGGTTTCGTATCGACCGCGCGCCAGTGTCAGGGCACTTGCCCGCCAGTACTTCCAGTACGGCACGTGGCGCCGCGAGGTGATGCGTCGCCATCCCGAGACGGTTCAGGTGCGCTACCTGGCGCCGCCAGCGGCCGTTGCGGCAATTGGTGCCGGCATCGCGGCAGGAATTCTCGGGGCAGTTGTGCCGTCAGCCTCTCAACTTCGCCTCGGCTGGATCATCCCTGCCGGATACCTCGGCGCTGTGGGTCTCGGCGGGCTCGCGATATCTCGCCATGCGCGTCCCACTGTGCAGGCACGCGTACCGTTAGTCCTAGCCGCGATGCATCTGTCGTGGGGTGTGGGCTTCCTCACCTCGCGTCCCCAAACGGGCAGAAAGTCCCGATTGTCTTCGTGATTGCGGCGGCGCATACTCGCCCATTTCCCGAAACCGACCTATCATCGAAAAGCGCGTCTGCGAGGGGAGTTACTTGTGGCAAAGGCTGCCATTGACGTCAAGACTGTCGCTGACGACGACGAATTCCGGGGCACATTTCACGTTTACGAGCCCTACCGTGCCGGACTACCCCGGAACTTCTCGGGTTACCTAAAAGAGCTGTGGCGTCGCCGCGAGTTCATGAACGAGATGACGCGGGCTAACGTTCGCGCCAACCAGCTCGACACACTCTTCGGGCGGCTGTGGAACGTCATCAACCCCTTGTTGATGGGGCTGGTCTACCTCCTGCTCGTTTTGATCCTGGCGCGTGGCGCGACGATCCCGAACTACTTTGTCTATCTCCTCGCTGGGCTTTTCATCTTTGACGTACTTGAGACATCGATGAGTCAGGGCGCGAAATCCGTCACCAGCGCGGGAAAGATGGTGACCAACACGGCTTTCCCCAAGGCTCTGCTCCCACTCTCGGCGGTCCGCGGTGCACTCGCGGAGCTCTGGCCATCGCTGATCGTGCTAGTTGTTGCTGCTCTGGTATTTGGAGTTCGTCCACAGCTCACCTGGTTGCTCACGATTCCAATCTTGGTGTTGTTGACAGTGTTCTGTGCCGGATTGGCCATGCTGGTCGCGACCATGCAGGTGTACTTCCGTGATACCCGGAGCTTCCTGCCCTACTTCATGAGGCTGTGGTTCTTCGCATCGCCAGTTTTGTGGGCGGCGGACCAGCTCCCCAAGAGTGGCGATTTTCTGCGGTATCTCAACCCGATGTTTGATTTCGTCGCAACCTGGAGCGACGCAATCGTCTATGGCGAGTGGCCTAACCCGCAGGTGTGGCTCGTGATGTCTGGCTGGGCGCTAGTCGCCCTCATCCTCGGCGGGTACGTATTTCTTTCAAGGGAGCGGGACTTTGCCGTCAGAATCTGAGCCTGCGATTAGTGTCCAGAACCTCTCGATGACCTACCGGACGACATTTGAGAAGCGCCCGACCCTGAAGGACTCCCTGCGGCGTGTCGGTCGCGGCGAACGGGTTGTCCGCGAGGTCGAGGCACTCAAGAATGTCAGTTTTGACCTGCCACGCAGTCGCGTTTTGGGCATCGTCGGAAACAACGGCGCTGGCAAGACCACCTTGGTGCGTGCGATGTCGGGCATCTTGCCTCCTACTGAAGGACGTATCGAGATTCGTGGACGCGTGAGCACTCTGCTCGCGCTGGGCGTCGGGTTCAACACCAAACTGTCCGGATACGAGAACATCATGCTCGGTGGTCTGGCGGTTGGATACTCCCGTGCGGAGGTCGAAGAGAAGACGGACGAGATCGCTGAGTGGACCGAACTTGGTGACTTCCTTGATATGCCGATGACCACTTACTCCTCGGGCATGTCTGCTCGACTGGCGTTCGCAGTTGCCGTTCACATGGAGCCAGACATCCTCATCGTCGATGAAGCATTGTCGACCGGTGACGCATCATTCAAGGCGAAGGCGCACGAAAAGATGAACAGCCTGCTTGCCGAGGCCCACACGATGGTGCTGGTATCTCACGCGCTTGCGACAGTCGAAGAGCTCTGCACGGATGCCATCTGGCTGGAAAAGGGTGAGCTCAAGATGTACGGCCCACCTGGTGAGGTAATCGAGGCCTATAACGCCAGTACCGGTGTGGATCCGGCAGCCGTGACGACGATGCAGGATTTCTAGGTCACACTCAAATCGGTCGTACCTTACGGGCGCCCAATTCCCTGGTAGTGCCACCCGGCTGCGCGCCATTCGGC
>DMNR01000195.1:2417-11768 GCA_003452655.1 Actinomycetota bacterium
TCAATGGCTGAATCAACGAAGTCGAGGGTTGGGAATTGAGTGGCGGCATTTGCCATTGCCTTCGGGTCATACACCCGCACGTTTGCGCCCTGAAGGTGCAGTGTGGCCGCGACGTCGAGGGCAGGAGAGTCGCGGACGTCGTCGCTGTCCGGCTTGAATGCCGCGCCGAGAGCCGCGATCACTTTGTCATTGACGGTCCCACCAAGCATCGTCGCAACCGCGTTCGCAGCTCGGCTGCGCTGTCGCAGGTTGATGTCGTCGATCTCCTTGAGGAACGACAGCGCGTCGTCGACACCGAGTTCCCCAGCGCGGGCCATAAACGCTCGGATGTCCTTCGGGAGGCAGCCACCACCAAAGCCGAGACCGGCGCGGAGGAATTTGGACCCGATCCTGTCGTCGTAACCGATGGCATTGGCGAGCGCCGTCACATCAGCACCGGCCCGATCGCATACCTCTGCCATGGCATTGATGAATGAAATCTTGGTGGCCAAGAACGAGTTCGCCGCGACCTTCACGAGTTCAGATGTGGCCAGGTCTGTGCGTAGGTAGGGCACTCCCGATGCAATCTGCTTCTCATAGACCCGCCGCAGTAGCTCGTCTGCGGCATCGCTATCGGTTCCGACGACGATCCGATCGGGCTTCTGAGTGTCTGCGACGGCGAATCCCTCGCGAAGGAATTCAGGGTTCCACGCAAGGTCAACGTTGATGCCTTGTGGGGCGAGTACCTGACTAAGTGTCCGGAGCCGGGCGGCAGTTCCGACCGGGACTGTTGACTTCCCGACGAGTAAAGCATCGCGCGTCAGGTGTGGAACCAGTCCTACCACCGCAGAATCGACATAGGACACGTCTGCGGCATTCGAGTTCGCGCTCTGAGGTGTACCCACGCAGATGAAGTGAACGTCAGCGAAGGCAGCGGCCTGCGCCAGGTCAGTTGTGAATTGGAGTCGGCCCGAGGCCAATGCCTGTTCTAGGACGTCGGGCAGTCCAGGCTCGTAGAACGGAGGTTCTCCGGAACTCAGTTGCTTGACCTTGATGTCGTCGACGTCCACCCCGATCACGTCGAAGCCGAAGTTAGCCATGCACGCTGCGTGGACAGCGCCGAGGTATCCGGTACCAACAACGCTCAGACGCGGCCGTCGAAGTTCTGACATGGGCCTTAGGTTAGTCCCAAGGGTCGGCGCGTGATTCGTATACTCGCGAAATACAAGCATCGCTGGACACTTATTCCGGTGATTCGCCATCCGACAGCAGGAGCTCTGGCCCACATGGCAAACAACCCGGACTTCGACCTGTATCAACTTCCTGAAGAACATCGCGAGTTACAAGCGGCGGTGCGCGCGTTGGCACTGGACAAAATTGCTCCACGTGCAGCCGAAATCGACGAGACCGGCGAGTTCCCCTGGGACGTCTACGAAGCGCTCGCAGCGTCAGGCTTTCATGCGATCAGCATTCCGGAGCAGTACGAAGGCTCCGGTGGTGACAACCTCGCGGCGTGCATCGTTGTTGAAGAAGTCGCTCGGGTGTGCGGGTCGAGTTCGTTGATTCCGGCAGTGAACAAGCTAGGCACGACTCCGCTGCTGGTCGGAGGTGACGAAGCCATCAAAGCGCGCTATCTGCCTGAGGTCGCGCGAGGTGAAGCGATGTTCTCCTACGCCCTGAGTGAGCCCGAGGCTGGAAGTGACGCCGCAAGCATGCGTAGCCGCGCGAAGCGGGACGGCGACGACTGGATTCTCAATGGAACGAAGCGCTGGATCACGAACGCTGGGATCTCCAAGTACTACACGGTGATGGCCAGCACTGACCCAGACAAGGGACCGAAGGGTATTTCGGCCTTCGTCGTGCATGCAGATGACCCTGGGTTCAGTCTCGGAGCGCCTGAACGCAAGCTCGGCATCAAAGGTTCGCCAACCCGGGAGCTGTACTTCGACAATGTGCGCCTCGGCGCTGAGCGCATGATCGGGGCCGAAGGCACGGGGTGGAACACGGCGATGAAGGCCCTCGACGTGACCCGTGTGGGAATCGGCGCCCAAGCTGTTGGGCTTGCCCAAGGCGCGCTCGATGCGGCAGTGGCTTACGCGAAGGAGCGATCACAATTCGGCAAGGCGATTGCCGAATTTCAGGGGATACAGTTCATGCTCGCGGACATGGCGATTGAGGTTGAGGCAGCACGTCAATTGGTCTACCGAGCGGCCGCCATCAGCGAGCGGGGTGAGGAGTCCGCCACGTATTTCGGGGCGGCGGCCAAGTGCTTCGCCTCCGACGTTGCAATGCGCGTTACCACCGATGCAGTACAGGTGTTCGGGGGTTATGGATACGTCAAGGACTACCCAGTGGAGCGCTTCATGCGCGATGCGAAGATCACCCAGATTTATGAGGGAACGAATCAGATTCAGCGGATCGTCGTCGCCCGCTCACTTTTGCGGGGTTAGGTCACCGAACTCCCCTGTGCAACAGGCGGCCCGCGTTAGAGTGGGCATTCGTTTGCACCGTGATCGTGGACAACAGTGAGGACCAGCTGAAGGATGAACGCCCAGTCAAATGACGTGTCTGCGCCTGACGGTAGGGCTCGGAACGTTGCCGTGGTGCTCGCTGGTGGTGTCGGCGCCAGAGTTGGGTTGAACATTCCGAAGCAGTTGATCAAGGTTGCGGGTCGCCCGATCATTGAACATACGATCGCGCTATTCGAAGAGTCGGATGTTATCGACGAGATCATTGTGATGATGGTCCCCGGGCATCTGGATGCCGTTCGCGAGATTGTGCGCAAGGGTGGCTATCAGAAGGTCACGGCAATCCTTGAGGGTGCGGATACCCGAAACGCGACGACCGCGCAGGCAATCGCTGCGCTAGGCGATGCTGAGTGCAACGTGCTGTTCCATGACGCAGTTCGACCCCTGCTGTCCGATCGGATCATCCGCGACTTGGTGGACGCGTTGGAGACGTATGCGGCAGTTGACACCGCCATACCCTCTGCAGACACCATCATCCAGGTGGATGTAGCCCCCGCCGACGGCGTTCCTCAGAAGTTGGAGCAACTGGTCGACGTCCTACCGCGCCACTTGCTCCGGCGTGGCCAGACGCCGCAAGCGTTCAAGTTGTCGACCATCCGCAATGCGTATGCGAACGCTGAGTGTGACCCGAACTTCGTCGCCACGGACGACTGCACAGTCGTCCTCCGGTATTCCCCGGAGGTTCCGATTGGTGTTGTCCAAGGCGATGAGCAGAACATGAAGGTCACCGAGCCGATCGATGTCTTCGTTGCAGACAAACTCTTCCAGCTTGGCAGCCACGATCGACCAGAGTCGATCACCCCAGATGAGTACCGCGAACGCCTCCACGGGAAGACGATCGTGATCTTTGGAGGTTCTTACGGAATCGGCGCGGATATCGCTGATCTCGCAGCTAAGCACGGAGCGATCGTGAAGTCCTTCTCGCGATCGTCTACGAATACTCACGTGGAGCGTCGCGACGATGTTCGGGCAGCCTGCGCGGCTGTCCTCGCGGAGACTGGGCGGATTGACTATGTAGTGAACACCGCTGGCGTTTTGCCCCGCGGGGAACTGGCGTCAGAAAGTGAAGACACGATCTACCACGCGACCGGCGTCAATTATCTGGCGCCAATCTTCATCGCGCAGGAGTTCTACCCGCACTTGGCCAAGACGAAGGGCTCGCTGTTGCTCTTCACCTCAAGCTCCTACACACGCGGCCGTTCCGGCTACAGCCTCTATTCATCGGCGAAGGCCGGTTTGGTCAATCTCACCCAAGCATTGGCAGACGAGTGGGCCGATTCAGGTGTGCGGGTCAACTGCATCAACCCGGAACGAACTGGCACGCCCATGCGAACGAATGCGTTTGGTGCAGAGCCGCCGGGCAGTCTCTTGGAGTCAGAGGTTGTTGCGGCCGCATCGGTAGACGTGCTGTTGGCGAATCAGACGGGCCACATCATCGACGTGCGCCGGGTGGACCCGTTGTCTGCCAAGGAACTGACCAGTGACATTGAGCTAGAGCCCGTCACTGCTGATACGGGGATGGGCGACTCTTAAGTGGGCCCCATGACAGAAGCGCGGTCCGTTGCTCGCAAGGCGCGCCATCGCCTTGCGCTTCGCAAGGCCACCAAGGACCTGGCCAAGACAGACCGGTCGATTGAACCTGGAACAAGACGGGTAATGGTTCATTTCGGTGATACCGCCCCGCATCTCTACCAGTTGACGCAGTGGTTTCCTGCGCTGCGCGAAATTGACGCGATGCTGGGAGTCCTCATCGTGACGCGGTCGCCGGATGCGGCGCTGCAACTGCGCCGTGACCCTAGTACCCCGTTTCCGGTCGCGCATGCCGTCAATCACAATGATCTTGATCCGATAGTGGCTGCGCAGGATCCAAAGGTCGCCCTATATGTGAACCACCACCGATCGAACTTTGCCATGTTGTGGCATCCGACCATGTTGCACTGCTACATCGGGCACGGTGAATCAGACAAGATCGGGATTTCAGCGTCTAATCAACTGAAGGCGTATGACTACGGATTTGTCGCCGGGCAGGCAGCGATAGACCGCGTGAGCCGCCGCCTAATCAACTACGACACTTCGCAGCGATTGATTGTTGTGGGACGACCGCAAACCGACGCATTGCCAGCGCGGGCGGACACCCCCGTGGACGCGCCGCGCACTGTTCTTTATGCACCTAGTTGGGAAGGAGATCGTCCGGCCAACTACTACGGATCGCTCCGGTCCCATGGCCCGGTAATCGTGGCGGCACTGCTTGCCGACGGCGGATACCGAGTCATCTTCCGCCCGCACCCACTCACCGGGAAGCGCGATCCGCAGTATGCCGCCGCGCGTGACCAGGTAGCGAAGATGATCGCCACGTCCCTTGAGGAGGACCCGGGCGCAGGGCACGTTGTAGACCTTGACTCAGACTTCGGTTGGCAGTTGGCGGAATGTGATCTCTGTGTAGCCGATGTGTCTGCAGTTGCCCTCGATGCGGTCGCCGCTGGCAAACCCGTGGTCATCACTGAACCTGCCGCTGCGAGTGCGAATGTGCCGTCGGATTCCGTCATGTCACGTTTCGACTTGCTGCCTGCGTCAGAGGCGGCACGTGTCGTTGAGTGGTTGGAGAATGCACAGACCGGCGAGCAGGCGGAGGTCATCTCGCAGGTTCGAACGTACTGTTTTGGTGACACCAGCAACGGTGCGTCAACCAAGCTGTTTGTTGACCAGACGAGCCGACTAGCTGATTTGCGCGATTCGATGCTGGCCCAGCGAGACGCTAGGACCTGACTACGTCCGGGCTAGCTCTGACTTCCGGCACTGCGGGCCTCGATGCGTCGGTTTGCCCTTTCAATCAGTGCGGTGATCGCTTCATTGAAGCGCGCTGATGCGGTTGGCTCCGAAGGTCCGAGTAGGTACTCACGCACCTCGGCTCGAACTTCCACCTTCGGGTCCGGGGTCACTGCGGCGACAACGTTGAGGAAGTCGCCAGTCCCGGCGCCGTCGCGATCAATGATCATCCCGCCGCGAGCGGACGGAAACTCCCGCACGAAATCGTCCGCCGAGTCCGTCCCCGGGTTGCAGACGGCGTACGGGCGCCCGGTCGCGATGAAATCACTGAGGACGCTTGAGATATCCGTGATGAGCGCATCGGCGTGCTCGAAACACTGGAAGATTCCGAGTCCGGAGTTTGGTCGAACTACCACGTGGGCGTCCGGGGCAAGGCTGGCGAAGAACTTGTTTCCGGCGGCGGTGGCGAGTTCGTTCGCCTCGGTTGCAGATTGTGCTTGTGAAGGCTTGCTCGGTGTCGCCTCGGTCGCGTTCAAGCCTGCTTGCTCGTTCGCGGATCGGATCATGGCGATGATCCGATCACTCGTTGCTCGAGCCTTCGGATCACGAATTCCGGTGAATGGATGAGGTTTGTAGATGAGGCGAATCCGTTGCGGTGACGCGAGGAGTCGTTCGACGATCTGCGCCCCCTGCCCTAATAGGGAGCAATACTCTTGGTCGGCATTCCAGCCTTCCCAAGTGGGTGCGTAGAGAACCGTGGGCACGTAGTTGTCGCTGGTGGTGGGCAGTGCCGTGAGGTCGATGGCGTCAAGTTGCGGGCGACCGACAGATACGAACTGTTCTGGGCGAAGACCAATCATCGCTCGGGAGTATCGGTCTGCCCCAGCCTGACCGGCAACCCAGACCTCGTCGTAGACCTTGGTGAAGGGATTGAAGGAGGAACTCTTGTCGCTGTCGCCGTGCCCGATGAATGCGCTCATGGGGTTCTGTTCCCGGAGCAGATGAATGATGTCCCCGGTGTTCGACACGAAGAGGCAGGCACGCAGATTGGTTAGGTCCAGCAACAGCAGATCCTGCGAGTTCGTGAGGGCGATGACTGGAAGCGAGGTCTTACCCAGCGCATGGAAGATCGGCACGGAGCGGACGATGACGATCGTTTCTTGCGGGATGCGTTCAGCCGTCGCCAGCCAACTTTCAAGTTGGTAGACCGTGTCTGACGAACCAACCCCCAAGTAGACAGCGACCTGCGCATGGCGATCTTTGATTGCTCGCTGAACGTCGGAGATGGCGCGAGCCCGGAAGGCCGCACCCTTTGTTCGGAGCACCTTGTCAGTGATCAGCGTTCCCGCTGCCATGGTGAGGACGGCCAGCACTGCGATGAGCCACGCGAGCAACACTGACCGAGTTATCAACGAAGCGCCGAAGATAATCAATAACTCGGGTACAACCAGTGCTAGGCCGTCCGCGAGCACCTTGGCGGTGAACGGTGGTTTACCCGCCGCGATGGGGAGGTTCCGCGTATAGATCTCCGGTGTGAGCCTGGTAGCAAGACGGCTGACAGTGATTTCGGTGAAGATCGACATCACCACAATCGCCAGGCCGCCGAGGGCGAACGGGATCGCAATCGCGGTATCGGTCCAGATCCGTGCGCCCAGCAGGAGTAGGACTGCCAGCCGTAGGGCACGGATGGTTACCTCGAAGAATCCACCGAGTGCCAGTAGCTCCCTTAGCGGTGTAATCGTTCGCAGGGTCAGTGCGGATGCGATCGAAGAGGCGGATAACAGCACGAGGCAGAACCACCCCCAGCCGAGCATGGCCGGCAGGATCGCCAGTAAGGCCAAGCCGAGTGGGAGCAAGGTGGCATCGGGTTTTGCGTACGGGCGCAGCGCCGCGGGCAGGAACTTGGTCATCGCTGGGTAATGCTAACCGGGCTCAGATGACTGGCGGTCGTCCGCGCAGAGCCATACGCCCCGCCGTGCGCCAACTGATGGGGCGGCGGGGTCCAGGATCGTTGCGCCACCCTTCCTTCCAGCCGTCGAACCAGGGACGAAGTCCTGCCCTGTCTCGCCGGGACTTAATCAGGTGCAGGGCAGTCCACGTTCCGACATAGACGGGGATCAACGGAGTCGGAAGGTTGCGCCGGGCGACCCACACACGGTTCCGACCGTGCATCCGGTAGAACATGTCGTGACGCGTTGGCGCTGCGGCAGGGTGATGGGCCTCAAGGTTCCCTGCGTACCAGGCGACGTCGCCGCTATCCCAACAACGCCAGGCCAGCTCGATTCCCTCGTGGTAGTAGAAGAGTTCATCGCCGAAGCCACCCGCCGCATCGAAGGTACTGCGGCGCACTAGCAGCGCGCCCTCCCAGACTGAGAAGGCCGCACTCGACTCGTAAGGATCTCCCTTGCGGACCCTTGGAATCCATCGTGTCGCATCGCTTTCAGACAAGGGGTCGTGCACTCGAGGCTGCAGGATTCCCAGCGCCGGCCAGTTGTCGAACGCGCAGATGGCGCGGCTCACGAAATCAGGATCGGTGAGCCAGGCGTCATCGTCGAAGAAGAAGAGAACGTCACCGGTGACGGCCGCTGCACCGGCATTGCGGCCACCACAGGCCCCAAGGTTCTCCGGCAAAAAGACCGGCCGGACCCCGGCGGGCAAATCAACTGGGTCCCAACCGTTGCCGACGCAGACAATGTCGAGTTCAACGTCCTTTTGGGCCAACATTGACTCGAGCCCTCTGCGTAGTTCTTCAGGGCGCGAACCCATTGTGAGGACAACAACTCCCACTGAGGTCATGTTGTGGCTCGCAATCGGTTGCTGGACAAGATGGCGACGGCATGCCCAATCGTGGCAAGAATCGCGAAGACGAACAGAGCGCCAACTAGGACTCGGGTCGCCGTGAGATCTCCGAGAAGTGCGTCGATAACGGCAGCCACCAATGCAAGCAACGTCATCTCAATCGAATGGAACATCTTGTGGAATGGGACGTACCGCGCCAGCCGACGCAGGGTCGCGACCAGTCCCGGCTGGGGGGCTGACACTGCTGCCGATTCTGATACCCGCGGAAGGCCTGCATAAGCGCGAGCCACGTGCACGAAATCGTTCAAACTCTTGTTCAGGAGCAGGACGACGGCGAGCAAGGCGCCGACGAGGATCCACCCGCTACTGACGTCGAAGCCTCCTGCCGCTCGAACGCCGAGGGCGATAGCGATGAAGGCTTCGGTGGAGTAGTGCGCGATCTTGTCGAGGAATACCCCAGTCGGGCTCTGCGACTGGTTCCAACGAGCGACTTCGCCGTCCGTGCAATCGATGAGCATCTGCAGTTGCCCGAGTACAGCTGCCAGGATGCCGCCGGGTAGACCCGGAATCAACAGACTCGCAGCAGCCGCCCAGCCGATGAGGATCATTACCCCAGTGACCGCGTTGGCGCTAAATCCCGCCCTGAGAAAGATGCGAGTGATGTACGGCGAAATAGGCCGGTGGTACAGATCGCCCACCCAGTGTTCTGAATTACGCCGACCGGTGATCGTTTCTGGCTGGCACACCTCGCGAATCTGCGCGATGGTCGGCCGAGATGGTCGCACCGTCGTGGTGTTCTCAGCCATGGGTGTCACCGGCCCGTTTGTCGGGACATCACCAGTTGACTCGATCGGGATGATTCTTGAAGTACTCAATCGTTGCGGCCAATCCGGTGTCGAGGTCAGTCTTGGGTTCCCAACCGAGGATCTCGCGGGCTTTCGTGATGTCAGGGCAGCGCCGGGTTGGGTCATCCGACGGGAGGGGTTCGAAGGTGATTTCGCGGGTATTCCCGATCAACGCAGTGACTCGTTCGGCGAGTTGACGCACGGTGATCTCGTTCGGGTTGCCGATATTGATTGGACCTGTCACCCCATCAGGGCTGCCCATCAACTTCATGAGTCCGTCAATTTGGTCGTCGACGTAGCAGAACGATCGGGTTTGTGAGCCTTCGCCGTAGAGAGTGATTGAATCGCCCCGCAGGGTCTGAACGATGAAGTTCGACACCACACGACCGTCATTCGGGTGCATACGAGGCCCGTAGGTGTTGAAGATGCGGGCG
>DMNR01000462.1:0-313 GCA_003452655.1 Actinomycetota bacterium
GGTCGCAACAAGTTGCCTGACCCTTTCAGCCCCGGCCAGGTCGAGGCTGGCGATCACTTCCACCCCTTCCCTGGCCAGCACGAGCGAGAGGTCGGCCTCGCGTGGATTGTGTCCGTGCAGGGCATTCCGCCGTTGCCGGCCGATTTGAATGGGCTCGTCGGAATCAAAAAAGGAATCGCTTTTCAACCGGCCGGACGTCCAGCTCCCGGCGGTCGTGCGCGTAGATTCTTGCCCGTCTTCGACGAGGCCGTCGTCCTCCACCGTCTCGGGAACGAGCGGCGTTTCATCTTCATCAACCGTCACGTCAACCGAT
>DMNR01000462.1:514-2575 GCA_003452655.1 Actinomycetota bacterium
CTTCGACCAGACCGATGAGCCTGCGCACGGCAGGCAGATCAAGGCTATCGATGTCCGGCACCCCCAACCTGGCCAGCTCACCCCCAATGGTCCTTCCCACCACGGCATTGCTGCGCATGCGGCCGGTGGGCGCGTCCTGTATATCGGGGGATATCGTTGTGCCGATTGGTCCGCCGCTCTCGCGCCTGCGCAGGGTCGACTCTTCGCTCTGCTCGGTCTTGTCGAGAATGTCTTCACTTAGTTGGGCATCTCGCTGATACAGCTCGCGAAGCTGATCGGCATCCACCGTGAGTTTGCCGCCTTCGATCAGGTTGATGATCCGCTCGACATCGTCCAGATCAAGTTCCGCAATACTGTCCGCCGGCGCCTGAATGAGCTCCTTGACCAGGGTGATGCGTTCAAGCGGGTCCTGGCTGACTTTTTCCTCGCGCGAGTACAACTCGCGGAGCTGCCCGGCCTCGACCTTGAGTGCGTTGCCTTCGACCAGCTCGATGATCCGCTTCACCCCTTCAAGGTCGAGCGCGTCGATGGCAGTTACGCCTTCCGCGGCCAGTTCTTCCGCGAGCGTCTTTCGCGGGCCTTGCAGTTCCTTGCGCCGCCGGACAAGTTGACGGTGCTGGGCTGGACTGACTTTGAGCTCGTTGTAGCGGACGAGCGCGGAAATCCTCTGCAGGCCGCCCGCATCGAGACCCCCGATGTCCACCGCGCCCTCGCGGGCGAGTTCGTTCTCCAGGGTGAGCGTCTCGGGCTTGCGCGGGCTCAGCAGCGTCGCGCGCCGCTTGGCAAGTTCGCGGCGTTTTTGGATTTCGACGGTGAGCAAATTGCTCGAGACCAGTTCCCAGATCCGCTCGGCCCCTTCGAGATCGAGTTCCGCGATCGTGGTGACCCCTTCCATGCTGAGCTCTCGATCAAGGGTTGCGGCTTCGGGTTCGCGCAACTTGCGTTCCTGATTGCGCAATCGAACAAGCTGGCGAAGTTCGTCGTTTGAGACCTCAAACAGATTCTCTTCGACCTGTCTGAGGATGCTTTCGACCGCGGCAAAACTCAGGTCGGAGATCTGCGTCACCCCGTTGCTCGCCAATTCACCCACCAGCGACGGCGCGCTGCCCGCGATTTCCAACAAAGGCTTTGCGCCCGTGTCTTCAAACGGCGCAGGCGCGCTGATCGACTGCCGGCGCAATCCCTTCTGTTGCGGGCTCGGGCCGTCGAAAGTTTTCAACCTTTCTGTAAGGCGGTCGGTCTCTTTCGTTTCGTGGGCCTGTACGTCGCCCGGTTTGTTGCCGGCCTTTTTTGCCAGGTCCGCAAGCTCTCGCGGTTTGAGCGTGATCTCCTGTTCAAGCGTGCGCGCCCAGACTCGCCTGGCCGCCGAGGGAGTCAGTCCGGCGATGGTCTTGGCGCTTTCGCGCGCAAGCTCCTGTTCGAGTGTTTGGGGGTTGGCGGTCTGATCTTTGCGGCGCTGAGTGAGCTCCCGGCGCTGGTCGACGCTGAGCGGAAGCCGTTTCTGCTCGGCAAGACTCCAAAGAATGGACACGGTCAACGGTGTGAGGCTGCCGATGCTCCGATCCTTTCGGTCCGCAAGCAACGACTTAAGCGCCCGCCCGTCATAGGCTTCTTCCTTCTGCCGCCGAACCAATTGGGCGAGATCGGCATTCGAAAGTTCGAGATCCCCCGCCTCTGCCAGCTCCAGGATGGTGGAGACCTCGCTCATGTCGAGGTCGGCGATGGTCTTGGCCTTGGCCCTGGCGAGTTCGTATTTCAGGGTCGTTTCGTAGGTTCTGGGCGCGCTTAATACCGCCTTGCGCCGCTGGGCGAGCTCGCGAAGCTGATCGGGTGAGATCTCGAGGCCCGCGAGCTCGACGAGTTTCCAGATCCGTCTGATCGCCGCAAAGCCGAGGTCGGAGATTCCGTCCACATCCTCCACGGCCAGCTCTTCCTCGATGCTCGTCTTGAAGGTCTTGGTTTCCGCCAAGTATTCCTTGCGCCGCCGGGCGAGATCCAGCAACTCCGCGTTGCTGACCTCGAGTTTTCCGCTTTCGACAAGATCCCAGATCCGATCGACCC
>DMNR01000300.1 GCA_003452655.1 Actinomycetota bacterium
CGAGAACCAACTCGAAGGTGATCAGCGGGAACCATTGCATCGCTGCGGGAACATCGGGACCGCGCGGCGTATTGAGCCACCCTGGTCGCGAAGCGATGAGGGTGGGGCTCCACCAGACGACTGCGTCCGTCGCGTTTTGCAGGAAAACACCACGCTTGGGTCCCCACGGCAATGGGGGTTGGGTCAGACCTGCTTCATCGGCGGCAAATCGAATCACCGAGCCGTCATCGACGATCGGTGCCCACGTCGGGCCGGAGGTACTCAACGCGCTGATCTGTTGCCAGTAGGTGCTGTTCGCCGGCGGTCCGGCCCACAGTGCTCCGTCAGCCTGGCTCGTGAGTCCGTTGACGCCGAGGTTGGTGAAGGGCGCCTGGGAGCCAAACGCCCCGAGGCTCTCGCCATAGACATAGAGCTTCGGCCGCGAAGTTGCGGGGAGCTGCTCAATGGCCTCACGAATCGTCTGAAACAGGATTTTGCCGGAGTCAAGCGACGTGCTCTGGCTGAGGATGATGGACAAGAATGACGGCAGCACGGTGTACTGCATCGACACAGAGGCGACATCGCCCCCGGTTACGTACTCGGCCGCCTCAGCTGCTGATGGATCGACCAGCCCGTTGGTTGAGGGCGTGTAGACAATGATCGACTCGCGTTGAAGACCGCCCGCACGTTTGAGGTCGGCTAAGGCAAGGTTTGCCTGGGCCTGCAGCGAATCAGCGGATTCAAGGCCGGTGTATATGCGGATCGGTTCGAGCGCCGGGCGCCCGGTCACTGATTGNNCGAGCGCCGGGCGCCCGGTCACCGATTGGATCTGGCTCGGGCTTGGCCCGCCCGAGACGAAATCCCGCCCCTCATTGCCGAGACTTTGCCAGGGGACCAGAGACGTCGGGCTGCCGCTGCGCGATGGAGAAGTTGGGGGAGTCTGACCGGCAGTCGAATTGTTCATCTTGTTGAAGAAGACCATGCTCACTGACAGTCCGGCGACCATCAGGATGAGCACACAAACCAGAGTCAGGGTCCCGCCGATCAGCGTCCGTACGGTGAAGGGCCATGTTGTGTGCTTCCCGATCTTGGAAGCGAAACCCCTGCCGACTGCGCGCAGCCCGCGAGCTAGGTACAACAAACCAACGCAGGCCGCCAGGGTTCCGACAATCACGAGCAAGGCGTTCGGAGGGCTACCAGGGACCCCGGTGGCGGCGAACTGGTCGGTCTGCCAGGAAACACCGAGGCCGGTGAAAGCGGCTGCGAACACGATCACAGCGCCGGTGACGATCCACCGTCGCCGAGTATGTGAGTCGGTCAACCCGCCGACGTCGCCCGCTCTCGATCTTCGGATCGCCCCAGCAGTTCCCTGAATGATCGCGCCGATCGCGTACATCGTCATCGCCACAAGAGCGCTCGCCATGATTTGTGTTGCGGTCGGCCTCGGCAGTAGCGACGGAGTCATTGAGGCGATGTAACCCAGGCCGGCGAGCACGACCCCGAGGATCGACCACGAGGGCTTAACACGGACGTTGTTAGCCGACACAGGTCGATTCTGTCCCACCGTTCGAAGGGAAGGTAAACAGACTGTCAAGAATGGGCGGAATCCCCGATTAGGTCTTGCCAACGTTAGGTAACCGGGTAAGAGTGAAGCGTGGCAGATCGGGGCACTTCCGCAGGGGGCCGTTTCAGGCGCCCGAACCGTCGTGCCATGACCGTTGGTGCGGCGGCGTCACTGGTCTTGACAGTCAGTCCTGGGCTAGTCGTCCCCAATTCGGCTGCGGCATCGACCGTTCGACCAGCCGCGAATCTCCGACTACAACCGATCCCTGATGACGACGAAGATGTTGCGACCACGGGATACCGCAAACGCGTGCGCTCAGCAGGCCACGACCGCGCCCGTGCGCGTGCCCAAGCCAACCAGTCGTTCCGCGATGCAGTTGCTCCTCATCGGCAGGCGCTCGTCGCTGCTCTGGCAGCTGCTGATTCAAGTGCAGATCGTCGAGCAGCGAAGATCGCCTACGGAGAGGCCGTTCTCCCGGCGAAAATCGCCCGTAAGGCGGCGCTGCAAGCTGCCCGCATCGAATATGTCGAAGCGGTGGAACAGGCGCGAATCGACTTCCTGACAGTTCGTGGAGCGGATCCTCAAGTCGTCGCCGCAGCCCGCTACCGGCAGGCCGTCAATACGGCAACGGCCGAATACCGAGCCGCAGTTACAGATGCGCAGGCGACGTTTCGAATTCAGAGCGCGCCGATCCGCATCGTCAAGCGCCACGCCTCAGGATCGGGTGAAGCTGGCAACAGTCTTGGTGCCTCAGCCGAATCATTGCGCCTCGCGACAGCGGACATCACCGGAGTGTTCCGATCTCGAGTGAGTTCGGCCAGAGCGACTTATCAGGCGAAGATTTCAATCGCCCGCAAGATATTGGGGACGTCGCTGGCGACCTAGCGCCTCGTCCCTAGACCTGCATCCCCGCTCAGTCGAGCAGGTCAGGCTGTTCCTTGACGATCCGGTCAAACATCGGCTGAGCTTGGAACCAGCCCGCAAGTTCGTTGCCGATCTGGTTGTACGTGATGGCCGCGTTCTCGTCGTCGATGCGCTTTGGACCGCCGGCCGCCATTGCGAGTAGCTGTGCATTGGCACTGCGATCGAGAGTGATAAACCACCAGACTGCCGATTCGACACTTGTACCGACCGTCAATGGTCCGTGATTGGCCAAGATGATCGCCTTCTTGTCACCAAGCGTGGCTGCAATCCGCTTTCCCTCCTCGATGTCGAGCACGACACCGGTGAAGTCGTCGAGGAGGGCGCAGTCGTTGTAGAAGGCGCAAGAATCCTGTGTGATTGGCCAGATGACTTCGTGCATTGAGGCAAGCGTCTTGCCGTGCAGCGAATGACTGTGGGCGGCCGCCATCGCTTCTGGGCGGGCCGCGTGTACCTGGCTATGAATTGTGAAGGCTGCGGCGTTGAGTGGTCGATCGCCAACGACGATCTCGCCGGTGTGATCAACACAGATGAGGTCACTGGCCTTAAGCATGGAGAAATCCAGGCCGAAAGGGTTCACCCAGAAGCGATCCGGGAATTCCGGGTCGCGCACTGTGATGTGCCCGGCGGTGCCTTCGTCGTAGCCGAACTTGGCGAAGAGTCGAAATCCCGCTGCGAGTCGCTGTTTGCGATACAGGCGTTCGTCTTCAACGGATTCGAAGGTGGGAAAGAGGTGGAACGGTCGGATTTCGGCCACTGGATTCCTCCGGGTCTTGGTGGTGTGCGGCATGTCCGTCGGGTGATCAGTTGACTCTACGCGCAGTTGGTGCGCGGGGGAACCTCCGTGACCCACCTGTAGCAATCAGACTCAAGTGGAAGGTCGAGGCCTCGATGGCTCACACTGGTGCCAGGCAGATTTGCCGACCACGAACAATTCGGAGGAGAAACAATGAGCGCCCCACCAGCATGGCTTGCAGATCCGACTGGTCGCCATCAGATGCGCTACTGGGACGGCCAACAGTGGACCGATTACGTGTCGGATGCTGGCGCACAGTCCACCGATCCAGTGGGATCTCCGGGAACCTCACCTGCCGCCCAGAAGTCGACGGGCGGGTCGTGGATGGACAAGGTGACGTCGGCGGCCAACCAGGCCGTGGATGCGACGTCCGCCGCCGTTGACTCGGCAGCGGACTCGCTGTCGTCGAAGCCGAACCCGGCACCGGCGCAAGCGCAGCCCGTCGCCGCGGCCGCGCCCGCAGCGGCCGTTGCACCAGTTGCCGCGGCAGCACCGGTGACGCCGGATCCGAGCAACTTGATCGCCGATGAGCTCACGAAGTTGGCGGCGCTGCGTGATTCGGGTGTGCTGACCGACGAGGAATTCGCGACCCAGAAGGCGAAGTTGCTCGGCAACTAGGTCAACCGGGCACTGCGGTGTCTAGAACTTGCTTAGCCAGATCAATAGGCTGTCCTCGGACAAACGCTTTGATCGATCGGAGTTGGCGATGACTGTTGCTGCCGGATGGCATTCGGACCCCACTGGAAGCCACGAGTTGCGCTACTGGGATGGCATAACGTGGAGCGAACACGTCAGCGACGGCGGCGTCGCGGCAGTTAGCCCGGTCCCTGCAGGAGGACCACCGCTGCCACCCCCGGCTCCAACTCCACCGCCTCCGCCACCGGCCGCGTCCACGGGCGTGAAGTCGGGCGGTTCGTCATGGATGAACAAGATGAAGGCGGCCGCACAACAAGCCGCTGATCAAGGCAAGACCATGGTTGATCAGGCAAAGGGTCAAGCAAGCGAGAAGGCAGCAAGCAGGCGCGCTCAGTATGAGAACGATCCCAACACCCTGTGGATGGGAGAGGGCGGGAATTCTGCTGCCCGAAAGACCGGCATGGGAACGACCTTCTATCGCCTCACCAAGGACCGACTGTGGATCGAGAGCGGGATGTTGGGCTCGAAGTCCGAGAATGTTCCGCTCTGGGCCGTGAAGGACGTCGACGTCCGTCAAAGCATGTTCCAAAGTGGTGGTGAAGTCGGTGACGTCGTGTTGATCTTGGAGGACGCAAGCCTGTCAAACAACAACGCGGGCATGTTCAACGTCGGGAACTTTGCTGGTTCGCAGGTTCCTGGCGCCGGAAGTGGGCAGGTTGTCATCGACAACATCGAAGGACCCCATCAATTGCGCGATCTGTTGATGCCTCTGATCAGTGACGCACGCCAAGCGAAGGTTATGGAACGAAACAGTCAGTACATCCATTATGCGAGCCCACCCGCAGCACCGCCCGCTCCTGCCGCGCCCGCAGCTCCTGCAGTGCCTGAGCCCGATATCACCGATCAATTGCGAAAGCTCGCTGCGTTGCGTGATGACGGAATCCTCACCGACGAAGAGTTCGCTGCGCAGAAAGCCAAGTTGCTCGGCTAAGTGGAATTCGACACGTTACGGCGTTTCTGGTGACCCAATGACGGCAAGAAATCGCTGATAGGGCACCCTTAGTGCTAGTAGGCCCGACGTTAGAGGGTCGCCTGTACTGCCTGCCATTCGGTGCGAACCGGTGGATTTCAGCGGTCGGCCAGTCTTTGCGTTGGGGTCGAGACGTGACGCGCGACCGGCGCGCGCACCGCAGGTAGGAGCCGACAACGATGACAGCAATCCCCGGCCTTGAGAACGCACCAACCAAGAACAAGAAGTTGCTTGAATGGGTGCACGAAGTTGCCGAACTGACCACTCCAGATCGCGTCGAATGGTGCGATGGATCCCAGGAAGAGTGGGAACGGCTCACCCAGCAGCTCGTTGATGCCGGGACATTCATCAAGCTCAACCCTGAGAAGCGTCCGAATTCGTTCCTGGCTCGCTCCAACCCGTCTGACGTTGCCCGAGTGGAGGACCGCACCTTCATCTGCTCACTCGATGAGGCGGATGCGGGCCCGACTAACAACTGGCGCGATCCCTTCGAGATGCGCCAGGAACTCAAGACCCTCTTCGCCGGTTGTATGAAGGGCCGCACGATGTACGTCGTGCCGTTCTCGATGGGTCCATTGGGTTCGAAGATCTCGCAGCTCGGCGTCGAGATTTCCGACTCGCCCTACGTCGTCGTCAACATGCGGATCATGACTCGCATGGGACAAGCTGCTCTGGACCTGATCGGCGAGGACGGGGACTTCGTCCCTGCACTTCATTCGGTTGGTCACCCGCTGGCTGAGGGCGAGGCAGACGTTGCGTGGCCCTGCAGCGACACCAAGTACATCGTTCAGTTCCCGGAATCGCGCGAGATCTGGTCCTACGGATCTGGATACGGCGGAAACGCTTTGCTCGGTAAGAAGTGCTTCGCGCTGCGGATCGCCTCTGCGATGGCCCGCGACGAAGGTTGGATGGCCGAGCACATGCTCGTGCTCAAGCTGACGTCGCCGGAAGGTGCCGTTCGCTACATCACCGCCGCGTTCCCGTCGGCGTGTGGCAAGACGAACCTCGCGATGCTCGAGCCGACGCTTCCCGGTTGGAAGGTCGAGACCGTTGGAGACGACATCGCATGGATGCGCTTCGGCGAGGATGGCCGCCTGTATGCAATCAACCCCGAAGCCGGTTTCTTCGGCGTTGCGCCTGGCACCGGAATGCACACCAACGCGAATGCAATCAAGACGTTGGAGCCAGGTAACTCGATCTTCACGAACGTCGCCTTGACCGATGACGGAGACGTCTGGTGGGAAGGCATGACGAAGGAAGCTCCCGCGCACCTCATCGATTGGAAGGGTCGCGACTGGACGCCAGAGTCGGACGAGCCGAGCTCGCATCCGAACTCGCGCTTCACCACTCCGGCAGGTCAGTGCCCCTCCATCGCAGACGAGTGGGAAGACCCGGCCGGTGTGCCGATCTCCGCGATTCTGTTTGGTGGACGCCGCGCGACGAACGTTCCGCTGGTTAATGAATCCTTCGACTGGAACCACGGTGTGTTCCTCGGCGCGACGATCGCTTCGGAGCAGACGGCAGCTGCCGAAGGCACCGTCGGCGCGTTGCGTCGCGATCCATTCGCGATGCTTCCATTCTGCGGGTACAACATGGCGTCGTACTGGGGTCACTGGCTGGACATCGGAACGAAGACCGATGCCGACAAGCTTCCGAAGATCTACCAGGTCAACTGGTTCCGCAAGGA
>DMNR01000128.1:0-1096 GCA_003452655.1 Actinomycetota bacterium
AAACCGAAGCGCCGCCACAGCCGCCGCAACCGGCGTTGCTCCGCCGCTTAACCCGCCGCGTCGAAGGCGAGCTCAAACGGTGCCGGCACGTTGGCCGACATCGCACAGCCCGCGCTGAGATCGGTGAGCGCTTCAGCGGCGAGGAGCAGCCCGAACCCGTGGCCGCGGAATGCCTGTGGTTCGGCGACCCGGTCGACGATGATCAGATCCTCTTCCTGGACCCCGTCGACGTCGTCGCCCAGGTCATGAAACACGCCAGATCTGCGTCGGTGTCCAGCACATCCATCATGGTCCAGGTGCGGGGGCGCGCCGCAACGACTGTGGCGGTCGCGACCGTCCTCTCCGGGCGCGGCGCCTTCTCGTCATCGTCGAGTTCGCTCGTGATGAGCGTGCATCCCCAACGGATCATCTCGTCGTCGGGTTCGCCAATATCCAGGGGCGCCCTCCGGCGTACCTGACAGCGAGGTCGTGGTGGGTGACGGTTGATGCTGCGTCGGTGTCGATCATCGGAACATGCTCCCGGATTTCGGACGGGGCGCGAAACGGGCGGCCCGCGCGGTCGCGTAGCCACGCGCCCGCGCGGGCCTTTTAGCGATTCTTGCCGTTCACGAAGTCCGCAATGTCTTTGAGGTGCTGGAACCGCTGAACTCCAGTGTGAACGAGGTCCCGATTCTTCCCGATGATTCTCGACAACTCAGGGTGTGTCACGAACCGTGACTCAAGCTCATTGGACAGTTCGATGTTCCAGCGCTCCTTCCACATCGCGAGAACATCGGCACGAGTTGTGTTGGTCACGATCGTGACCCTGCCGCCGTAAGCGATTGGAGGCTGGTGTTGTGTCCGCGCGCTCGCGCGAGCTGCGCCGACGCCGTCAACGAACGAGGAAGTCTTGCGCCTGCTGGTCACCACCATCATCTTTGCACTCCACGGGACTCATACATACCCAGCCGACCATCTGCACAACTCGTTGGTCGATGCCGAGCGCACTACCGAGGCGGGATTGGGCGAAGCCTGAGTGGGAGGAAGCGAACTCGACGTACCTGTCAGCGAGTTCGATCAGCTCGGTGGACGTCGCTGGTAGTAGACGCACCATTCA
>DMNR01000128.1:1298-1649 GCA_003452655.1 Actinomycetota bacterium
CCACGAAGTGCAGTTCAGCGACATCCCGGGTTCTTCGCCAGGGTCATCGTCAGCGGTCCCAAGCATCGCAGATGCAGAGGGTCAGGTCGGGTTGAGCGTGACGTGAGCGATCCTGGGAACACCGACGGTGGTTCTGAAACCGGACGCGCCGATCGACTGGCGGGCAAAGGGGGTGCGAAGGCTCACCGCTCGAGTGCCGACGCGCAGACCTACGCCTGCAACGCGAGTACCGACGGAATTCGACGGCACCCTGCCGCTAGAGACGCTCCGGCCGACTCGCTACGTCGTGCGTGTGGTCCTTGTCGCCGTGCGAACGGCCCTCACAGCAACCCCATGCCCCACCGCCCTAGG
>DMNR01000128.1:1871-2828 GCA_003452655.1 Actinomycetota bacterium
GTGATGCGCGCAGGCTTGCGTTGAGGCCAACCGAGCTCCTGTGCAAGGCGTTGTCCTGATTCATGGGCGCAGAAGGGCTCCAGCGGATTCGTCGTGCTGATCAATGTCACACGGCGGTGTCACACTGTCGACATGGCTGAAAACGACGCATCGCACGATTCCGGCAACGCTGCGACCGAAGAGGTGGAGGCATTCATCTTCGGCAAGCTCGCGATGGCCGACGGTATCACCCGGCAATGCACCGACGACGAGCGGCGCGAGCGGATGGCGAGAGCCATCGAACTATTCGCGAAGCAGCTGAAGCTTGCCGAGCCGGGAGAGGCATTGCGGGAGTTGCAGCGCCGTTCGCTGAGGTGGGGTTCGATCGAGCGGCGGATGTTGCTAGTCGACCTTTGGGCCGTCCAACCATTCAGTCCCTTCGACGTCAAGGTGCCAAGTGACGACCAACGTGCAGTGTTGCAGGACATCGCCTCCAGTATCGACGCCGGCGGCGCGATCGGCGAGATCGACCGTTGCGCTCGAGAACTCCGCAACAGCAGCATGTTGAAGTCGGCCACGAAGGTCGGTGGCGTCTTAGCAGCAGGTGCGCTCGTTCTTGGCGGGGCAGGCTTCGTCGCTGCGCCGTTCATCGGCGCAGCACTCGCCAGTGGCTCCGGACTCTCCGGTGCTGCAGCGACCAGCGCCGGGTTGGCCGCCCTGGGAGGCGGTTCGCTCGCCGCCGGTGGTAGCGGCGTGGCCGGCGGGATATTCCTCGTCACTGCCACCGGTGCGGCCGTTGGCGGACTCGCAGGTGGTGGCGGTGCGGCGATGTATCAGCTCGGCAGTCGTCAGGCGCAGGTGGAACTTCGAAAGATGGAGATCAAGTTCAAGGTGGCGTTGTTGAACACGCAAGGCGAACTCCGCGTTGCGCAGCGGTTTGCGACACACCTCAACACCGAGATCGACGAGCTCCGCACC
>DMNR01000370.1:0-3764 GCA_003452655.1 Actinomycetota bacterium
ACGGGCATCGCCGTACTCGAACTCTCGGTCACGATTGGTTCAGGGTCGGCCACCAAGTCTGCGACGACACATGTCACGTTGTCCGGTGCACCGGCCTCGAGTGCGCGTTCCACCAAGCGCGTCACCGTTCCGGTCGGGTCCCCTGAGGAGAGCAACTCCTGGAGTTCGGTCGGCTTCAGGACCCCGGACAGTCCGTCGCTGCACAACAGGAAACGGTCACCAGCTTTGACCTCTCGCATCGACAGGTCAGGCTCCACATGGTGAACACCATCGAGGGCCTTGATCAGCAGATTCCGCTTCTCATGGACCGCCGCCTCGTCGGACGTGATTCGCCCGGCATCCACCAGGGTCTGAACAAACGTGTGGTCTTTAGTCAGCTGCTGCAATTGACCGTCGCGCAATAGATAGGCCCGCGAATCGCCCACGTGAGCGAGTGCGACTCGGTCGCCTTCCCAGCTCAAGGCCGTCACCGTGGTTCCCATGCCGGCGAAATCGGGTGCGTCCCCGATTACCCGACTCAGCTCGTCGTGCGCTTGGTCGATGGCATCGGCCAACGCTGTTAAAACCTCATCGCCTGGGGGCTCGCGGTCGAGTTCGGCGAACGTTGCTACTGCCGTTGCGCTGGCTAGCTCTCCGGCGGCGTGACCGCCCATCCCATCGGCAACCACGAGCATGTGTCCACCGGCATAGCCGGAGTCTTCATTTCCCTGACGAACCAACCCAATGTCCGATCGGGCCGCATAGCGAAGCCGCAGCCGAACTGTGCCCTCGCCCGAGGGCGTGGGCACAGCAGCCGGTTGTTCACTAGTCGCCATGGAGGTGCCTATTTCCGCAGCTCAAAGATGGTCCGGCCGACTCGTAGCGGCGCCCCTGGCTCCAGCAGCGTCGGGCCAGTAATCCGATTCCGCTCAATCCACGTTCCGTTCGTACTGCCAACGTCCTCGACGATCCAGCGGCCTTCCGTTTGGTACAGGCGTGCGTGATGGCTCGATGCATAGTCGTCGTCAACCACAAGAGTGTTGTCGGCCGCGCGTCCGATCGTCACAGGTGCGCTGCCCAGCGGAAGGACCGTTCCCTGAAGTGATCCTTGCGTAACGACCAAGTTCCGGGGTCGAATCCGCCCTGACCGCGCTGGCTTGCGGCCAGTTCGCATCGGAGCAGTCGCGATCGCTGCAGTATCGGGCGCCTGCAAGTCCCGCCTTAATGCACTGACGGTGATCAGTACGAAGCACCACAGCAGCGCCAGAAATCCAAAGCGCAGCAGAGTCAGCGCGAGCTCGCTCATGTGCCACTCCGAAACGTCAGACTGGTCGAGCCCAGCCGGATGACTGAGCCGTCTCTGAGCACCTTCTCAGAAACTTGCACGCCATCCACGTAGGTTCCGTTAGTTGAGCCGAGATCGCGAAGAACGGCATCAGTGCCGATGACGATGTCGCAGTGGTGACGGGAGACGCCGGGATCATCGATCCGGATATCCGCATCCGCTCCCCGACCCAGGCGCGTAGTCCCCCGCCCGATTGCGTATTCGCCACCCGCGGCGATCAGAGTGGCGCCAGGTACCTGCCCTCCACGCGCCCGCGCAGTGACGGCTGCCTTGGCCTCACTTGTGATCCGAAAGACCCCGGTATCTAAAACGTCATCGAGTTGCAGGTGAACGCTCACCGGCCCGAGAAACGTGTATCGCTGTTCCTCCGCATACTCCCGGGCCAAGCCTGCGAGCTCACTCTGCAGTGTCTCGGCATAGACCGCCAAGCGGTCAAAATCCTCGTTTGCCAGTGAGACGGTGAAGACGTTCGGCACAACCGTACGACCGCGAGACACGATCGCCGCCCGATCGTCCAACTCTCGCTGCAGGGCTGCGGCGAGTTCAACGGGTTGGACTTCGGACTTGAACGCCTTGGCGAAGGCGCCATTGACTGTGCGATCGACGCGTTGTTCAAAACGATCGAGGATCCCCACGCGCCCACCTCCTTGACTGGCGCCGCATCGCCGCGGCGTAACTGGTTGAAACGGACTAGTTCGCTCACCGCGATCGTAACGACGCGGCGCCCCCGTTGGGCGTCCACAGACTGTTCGAGAGCGAGTGATTTTCGCCGCGAAACAACCAGGTCCGCCCCTGCTTACTGCGCGCGTGGACTAAGTGATTGGCGATTGCCCCGCCACTCACTGGCGCATCAGCACATGCCTGACCAGAACTCTCGCCCTCCCGTCCGGTCCGATCTCCACGGTGTGGTCCTCGGCATGGACTTGATGATGATGCTTTGAACACAGCAGCGCCGCATTCTCGAGGGAAGTCCTGCCGCCCTGTGCCCAGTGGAGGATGTGGTGTGCCTGAGCCCAACCCGGCGGCTTCCCGCAGCCCGGGAACACGCACCCCTTGTCGCGCAGGTTCAGGGCTTTTCGCAGGTGGGGCGGAAAGGTACGCATGGTGCGGCCGACATCGATGGGGAGTCCCGCGGGATCGATGACGATCCGATGGATCTCGCAGTCGCACGTCATCCGCTGGGCAGCGACGTCGGAAATGAGCTGTTGACCTGGACCGTTGGAGACGCCAAGTTGCGCGGTTCCGTCGACCAAGGACTGGCCTCCAATTACATCGCTCTCCGAATCCCCTGCGGAGTTGCGTGCGATGTCCGCCAGCAGCCACTGCGGGACGGCGGCGGTGCCGCATGGCTGCTCAAGCCGGGATAGCGGAACCACAACCGAAACGCTGGGTCGGGAACCACCTGACGACGGCAACTGCCCGCCACACAAGGCAGGGTCGATGATGCCCGCGATGAATGCATCCGCACGCTGCTGGGCCGTTGAGACCGTCGCCGGCTCGCATTCGGTCTCCCCGCGTCGGTCACCGGCAGGTGCTGCAGGGTCACTCTGCCAGGCCTTTGACAGTGCGCCATTGAGCGCAGCGATGACCTTCGCGCCCTGTTCGTGGTCGAAGAATCCCTCGATCGATACCCCGTCTGCCAGCTGGTTCACGTGGAGGAATCGCCGCCGGTGCGCATGGAATTCGTCTCGAGCCGTGGTCAGTGGATCTATCTGATCCGCCCAAGCTCGCATCACTGTGCGCAGTACGGATGCGGGACTGTTTCGAGCGATGTTGATGAACACCTCCATGAACGCGTCAAGGTGCATTCTGCGCGTCTCGTTGGCTTCCCCGACACTCGCAATGACATCCACGTGCGCACGCGAAATCTGCCCGGATTCCAGCGCTGCTCTGAGCTGCTGGTGTGCCAGCAGCGCCCGCGCGGCACGAAGATCAGATTCGGCGCCGCGATGGTCAAGCCCGTGATTGGCTCGAAGCCAGGAATTGGCCGTTCCGTTGGGGGCGGCTTGCCAGATGTGAGAGGACTCGATCCGGCTCACCAGCAAAAGTCGGAGGCAATCGACCTCGGCGGCGATCGCCGTCACATCAGCAAGGAGCGCCGAAGCTTCGGCGCCGCTCAGTGAATCCACGAGCCCCTCAATCTGCGTGAGCCGAGCGTGAACATCGCCCAACGCCGATGGCTCCTTCGTTTCGCTTGAAACTGCGCCCCCAACCGCGCCATTCCCAAGCCCTGACACATCACCGACCTTCACGGCACCCCCTCGACCGATATCGAACATGTGTACGAATACTACCGCCGAAGATGCCGGAGGAACTTGGCCGAAATACATCTGGGGATAAGTCGTATCCATCTGCCGTAATCAAGGCAATCGTCAGTGAGTCAGTCGCATGACGTCGAGCACATCGGCATCGACCTGTCCGACGGCTGTCTCTTATACAC
>DMNR01000370.1:3895-4122 GCA_003452655.1 Actinomycetota bacterium
CTTCCATTCTTGGCTCTCGGCGTGGTGCTGTCCGGCATCATCACGGCGTTTGTTCCTCCCGCTTTCTGGCGCGCAGCGTTGCCGCAGCGTCAGTCTTTGGCGGTTCCGATTGCGGGAGCGACGGGTGCGATCTTGCCCGGTTGCGAGTGTGCTTCGGTGCCGGTTGCCGGGGGACTCATGGCTCGAGGTGTAGCACCGCCAGCAGCACTCGCCTTTCTGCTCGCGGC
>DMNR01000127.1:0-2483 GCA_003452655.1 Actinomycetota bacterium
CGCCGGGGCAGCCTTTCCGATCGGCGCAGATCAACAGGTGACGAAAGTCGTGGAAGTGCCTCCCGGCCAGACGACGATCGAGGTCGGCGTCGTGCGAACTGACGCTCAGTACGAAGCCTTTGTCAACGAGATTGCGTTGGAACAGCGCACGCTGTTCACCGCGCCGACGCCGACTCCCACACCAACACCGACCGCTACGCCGACACCGGGGCCGTCAGGGCCCGTCCAGATGCGTCTCGAGCCGGCCTCAGTGACAGTTGACACCGGCGCAACGTTTGTGCTGGATGTCATGGTCGATGCCGGAGCGCAGCAGGTTGACACCATCGAGCTGCATATCGACTTTGACCCGGCCAAGCTGCAAGTGGTTGACGGAAGCGGCAACCCGGCATCGACCATCGTCGCCGATCTGACGTCGCTGAGCATCGAACTGCTCAACACGGCGGACAACGCCACCGGCGAGATCAGTTACGACGCCGGCCAGCTAAGCGGCACACCTCCCAGCGGACTGTTCCGCGTGGCCAGCATTCCCTTCAAGGCGCTCAACGAGAGCGCGGGCACCACGGTGAGCTACCTCTCAGATAGCGACGTGTTCTACAGCGGCTCGTCCGTGTACGGCGGCGGAAACAGTTCAACGGTGGTTGTTCAAGCTGGATGTCTGACCGGACAGGTCGTCCTGCAATCCCATCCCAATCCTGCCGGCTACGCGCCCGTGGTGTCGCTGTACACCATCGGGGGAACAACGCCGCTGGCAACTCACAACACGACGCTGGACAGCAACCGACAGTTCTCGGTCTGCGGAATAGCCCAAGGCGACTATGACATCATGGTCAAGGGAAGCCACTCTCTGGGCAGCCGCCGCGCCAACGTCACGGTGCCGTCGGGTGCAGCGCCCGTGGACTTCTGCACGCTGTTCGAGGGCGATGCCAGCAACGACAACCGCGTCTCCGGAGTCGACTTCTCCATCCTGGCCGCGCACTACAATGCCTGTGTCGGGAGTGGCAACTTCGACGCCCGCGCTGACTTCACGGACGATGGCTGTATTCGCGGCGCGGACTTCTCTCTGCTGGCAAGCAACTACAATCGCATGGGACCGGTGGTTTGCCAGGCACTTGAAGGTGAGGGTAGCGATGGAAGCACCGCGACCTCTGACCAACCGTCGAGCACCGTCAACCTTGTGTTCGACCCGTCGAGTCAAATCGTCGGTGTTGGCGAGATGTTCTCGCTGTCACTGACAGTTGACGCGGCGTCCCAGCCGCTCAACAACGTGGAACTCTATCTTGACTTCGACCCGGCTGTGCTGCAAGTGGTCGATGCCAACGGCAACCCGACAAGCGCAATCGAACCTGACCTTTCCACGCTAGAAACACTTCTGTACAACAGCGTTGACAACACAGGTGGGCACATCCGCTACGATGCCGGACGGTTGGGTGGAACGCCGCCGCAAGGCAGATTCCGAGTGGCAACGGTTCGATTTGTGCGTATCTCTCCCGCTCCGTTCACAACCGTTCGCTACGTTGCTCCGACCGATGTGTTCTTCGATGGCATCTCGGTCGTGGGTGGACTGGGCAGTGCGCCGGTAGCCAGCAGTTGTCCAAACTTGCTGCCTCCCCAGGTGGTCGGAATCGAGGACATTCAGTTGATTGCTGCGCACTGGGGCGAGCAGCAGGGCGGCGCCGGATGGAACCCGCAGTTTGACCTCAACGCCGATGGCCAGATCGACGTGGTTGACGTGATGATTGTCTCGGCATTTTGGAATACTTCGTGCGACTCATAAGGAGGTTGTCGTGAAAACTACTCTACGAACAACGGTGGTCTTGTTGGGACTCATCGCAACGATCTTGTTGCCCGCCGGCGCACGGCCGGCGAGCGCGGACCCGAATACGTGTCCCGGTACGGGACCGGTCAACTTGGCCATGATTCCTCAGCCAATGCCGGTTAATCCAGGGGATGAATTTGACCTGGTGCTTCAGGTGCAGGCAGGCGTCCAGGAAGTCGACGTCGTGAGCGCCTATGTCGGCTTCGACCCCACTTTGTTTGAGGTTGTGAGCGTTGCTCCTGGTGGCAGTCTGCCAGTGGTGCTCAACAATACGTTCGACAACACATTGGGTACGTTCGACTACGAGGCGGGGAAACTGGGGTCGCCCTTTCCGACGGGCACCTTTACTCTCGCAACAGTGCATTTTCAACTTGTGGTCACACCGATTAGCTCGCCGATCATCTATCAATGTGGCACCCAGCGTACGACGGAAGTCTTCCGAGGCGGCGACAGCGTGCTTGGCACGCTACAAAATGCCTTCGTCCCTACATCGGTGACGTTAGATTCGTTTAAGGCATCGACTCAAGCCGATCACATTCTGGTGGCATGGCAAACGGTCAGCGAGATCGACAACCAGGGTTTCACTCTGTATCGATCCACAGACTTGGTTGACCCCAGAGACACGATCGGTTTTATCCCTTCCCAAGCGCCCGGCAGCACGCAGGGC
>DMNR01000127.1:2608-2943 GCA_003452655.1 Actinomycetota bacterium
AAGCGCCCGGCAGCACGCAGGGCTATTCCTACGAGTGGCGAGATGCGAACGTCGTTTCTGGTCAAACGTACTACTACTGGCTGGAAGACGTCGATCTGTCGGGAAATCCCACGCTGCACGGCCCGGTGAGTGCCACTTATCAGATTCCAACCGCGGTGAGCTCGACATCGTTTGATACCGAAGGTCCTCGCGACCCATTACTTCCCGTTGTATTCCTGGCGTTATTTACAGCGCTGATCTTGGCTGTCTATACGGTGAATCACGCGGCACGCCGCAACGTCAACTAAGCAATCACGGTATGTTGGACCCTACAATTTGGAAAATTGCACTACGCA
>DMNR01000080.1:0-800 GCA_003452655.1 Actinomycetota bacterium
CGTGACCGTCGATGGCCAGGTCAGGCCGGATCTACGCGGATTCGACCATTTCAGCTGAGCGATGCGCCAGCTGGCGCATCGCAACCTAGTTCGTTAGCTGGCGCGGGTGACTTTGCCGGCCTTGAGGCACGAGGCGCACACGTTGAGGCGCTTCGGGGTGCCACCAATGATCGTGCGAACCCGCTGAATGTTGGGGTTCCAGCGACGCTTGGTGCGTCGGTGCGAGTGCGAAATGCTGTGGCCGAAGCCCGGGCCCTTGCCGCATACGTCGCAGTTGGCAGCCACAGTTAGCTCCTGAAGTATTCGAGGTTCAATCGGATGAATTACTGGTGTTGCTGCCGGGTCTGGTGCCCGAGCCATCCTGCGGTTTGACCGTTCGACCAACAACTCGTTAGCGCGAGTCGTGCAGGAGACAACCCATCTAGGCTACCCGAGAGTGCGCGGATCGCGACACCCAGGCACCGAATCGCACTATTCTGTGGGCTTCAGCCATGTGGTTCGGAGGCCTTCGTGCACGAAACTTTCGATTCGACAGTCGTTCGACTGTGGGCAGCTACTGCGTTGGCGGCCCTCGGTGAGCACCGTGCCGAGATTGATGCCCTGAACGTATTCCCGGTTCCCGACGGTGACACGGGCACGAATCTGTTCCTGACTGCGGAGTCTGCCGCCCAATACGTTGAGGAGCTCTACGTCGACGGTGGCGAGCCCACCTTGGCAGCCACGATCACGGCATATGCCCAAGGCGCTTTGCTCGGCGCCCGCGGAAACTCAGGTGTCATCACGAGCCAGTTGTTGCGTGG
>DMNR01000080.1:979-8521 GCA_003452655.1 Actinomycetota bacterium
CTTGCGGCGAATGAGGCGGCCGTCGATCAGACGAGCCTCGCAACGGTCGCCCGGGCCGCTGTCAAGGGCGCATCAGTCGCCCTGGCGAACACTCCGGAACAGTTGCAGGTACTCAAAGACGCCGGCGTCGTCGATGCTGGTGGACGTGGCCTGGTGGTGATCTTGGAGGCCTTGGTGGAGGCCATTACCGGTGAACACCGGATCAGCCACCCCGAAGTTCGCTTGCCTCGCCCGATTTCGACTGTCGAAGAGCACACGGTCAGCTATGGCGGTCCGGCGTACGAGGTGATGTTCCTACTCGACGCATCCGATGAGGCGGTGCCCGTGATGCGAGAGAAGCTCGGTGCCCTAGGCGATTCACTCGTTGTGGTCGGGGGTAGTGGCCTGTGGAACGTCCACGTCCACGTCGATGACGTAGGAGCTGCCGTCGAGGCAGGCATTGAGGCAGGTCGGCCCTACCGGATCAAAGTCACACATTTAGAAATGGCCGAAGATCTGCGCCGTAGTGGTCGTGATGGCCTCGAAGGTCGCGGAAACAGTGAGCGCAAGGGCCGTGCACTGGTGGCAGTGGCGCATGGCCCCGGTGTGGCCGCGCTTCTGCAGGAGTCGGGCGTCACGACGGTTGCGGCGAAGCCGGGTCGGCGGCCGTCGACTGCTGAGTTGCTCGACGGCATCGTGCGCAGCGGAGCCAAGGAGGTCGTCTTGCTGCCGAGCGACGGTGACACTCGCACGGTCGCTGAGGCGGCGGCCGAGCAGGCGAGAAATGACGGCATTAGGGCCGCAGTCATCCCAACGAGATCGGTAGTGCAGACGCTGGCAGCGGCGGCAGTTCACGATCCGGGTGCCCACTTCGACGACGACCTGGTGGCGATGGGCCGCAGTGCTGCCTCGACACGTTATGGCGCCATCACCGTTGCGGTTCGCCAAGCAGTGACGACGGCGGGCATGTGTGAAATCGACGATGTGCTCGGGCTTCTCGACGGAGACATCGTCGAGATCGCCGCCACTTTTGAAGAAGCCGGTCGGGCCATTGTCCGGCGGATGCTCGATCGAGGCGGGGAACTGCTGACAGTCGTCACCGGCGAAGGCGCGGATGAGCAGTTGCTGGCTTCGATCACGGCGGAAGTCGCCGAGGAGAACCCCGACGTCGAGGTTGAGATCGTCCGAGGCGGACAGCCGTTGTGGCCGCTCATTATTGGACTTGAGTAGTCGCTACCGCAGATTGTCACCGCCGGGTATCACAATGGCCGGTGTGACCGAAGGCCTCAAACTCAGTTCGTCGTTGCGCGATGCTGTTGGTGGTCGCACTGCGACCGCACTGGAGAAGGCCTTCGGCTACGAAGTTGTCCACGACCTGCTGCTACACCTTCCGCGCAGATATTCCCGGCGTGGTGAGCTCACGGACCTGCGAAGCCTTCGCGACGGTGACCACGCGACCGTCCTGGCACGGATCTGCGCCATCAACACGCGGCCGATGAGGAACCGGCGGGGCACACTCACAGAGGTGGTGGTGACAGATGGCGCCGCAAAGTTGAGCTTGACGTTCTTTCGTCGACCGTTCGGAGCCAAGATCAAAACCGGTGCGGTGGGTCTCTTCGCAGGTAAGGTCTCCTACTTCCGAGGTAAGCCGCAACTCACGCATCCCGAATGTCACATGTTTGACGGTGATGAATTGGATGTCGACGCCGCGAGCAGTTACGCCAACGAGATCATTCCGGTGTACCCGGCGACGGGTTCGCTGTCCTCGTGGGCGATCAGCAAAGCGATCAGGCTCGCGCTGGACCTCGTGGATTGGGATGCCGCGCCAGATCCACTGCCTGCCGATGTCCGTCAGCGCCATGATCTGCTGCCGATGGCAGACGCCTACCGCGCGGTACATCGTCCCGAAGCGATGACGGACCCGGCTCTGGGGCAGGCCCGCATCAGGTGGGAGGAAGCGCTCGCACTGCAGACCGTGTTGTCGGTGCGACGCGAGATGTACCGCGAGCAATCAGCGGTGTCGCGTACCGCGGTGCCGGATGGCCTGCTCGCATCCCTTGACGAGCGGTTGCCCTTCGATCTGACTCAAGGCCAGCGCCAGGTCAGCGAAGTGATCATGTACGAGTTGTCCGATGAGCACCCGATGCATCGGTTACTGCAGGGCGAGGTTGGTTCGGGAAAGACAGTCGTCGCATTGCGCGCCATGCTCGCCGTTGTGGATGCCGGTGGGCAAGCTGCATTGCTGGCGCCGACGGAAGTACTTGCAACGCAGCATGCGCGCTCGATCAGGGCGCTACTCGGCCCCCTTGCCGACCACGGCCTGCTCGGTGGTTCAGAGCATTCGACAACTGTCACGCTGTTGACCGGATCGCAATCGACATCGGTGCGTCGCCAGGCACTGCTTGAGATTGCCAGTGGACAGGCGGGAATCGTGATTGGCACCCATGCCCTGCTCGAGGACAAGGTCACGTTTGCTGACCTAGGGCTCGTGGTTATTGACGAGCAACATCGCTTTGGTGTCGAGCAGCGCGCAGCGCTTGCCGCGAAGGCTGAGGCTGGCACCCGACCGCACGTCCTTGTGATGACGGCGACTCCGATTCCACGGACGGTTGCGATCACGGTATTCGGTGATCTTGACGTTTCGGTCCTGACCGAATTGCCTGCCGGTCGGGCCCCGATCACCACGCACGTGGTGCCAGCGATAGAGAAGCCAGGCTACCTGGAGCGCACCTGGCAGCGGGTCCGCGAGGAAGTCGAAAAGGGACGTCAGGTGTACGTCGTATGCCCCCGGATCTCAAGTGCTGGGCAGACGGCAGTCGATCTCGATGGACTGGAATCGGTACTGGATCTGGCAAACGCTGATGGCCCGGCGACACCGATGGCGAACGTAGAAGACGTGATGGAAGAACTTGCCGGTGGGCAGCTAGCGGGATTGCGGATCGGCGCCTTGCACGGTCGTATGAGCGCTGAGGACAAGGATGCAGCCATGCGCCGATTTGCCGCTGGGCCGATGGCCGGTGACGGCTTGGATGTGCTCGTGTCGACGACCGTCATCGAGGTGGGCGTGGACATCCCCAACGCCTCGGTCATGGTGGTGATGGACGCGGATCGATTCGGCGTCTCTCAACTGCACCAGTTACGTGGCCGAGTTGGCCGCGGGGGACTGCCTGGGCTATGCCTGCTGGTGACCAACGCGCAAGCGGGATCACCGGCGCGCGAACGACTTGATGCCGTGGCCGCCACGACCGATGGCTTCGAGCTGTCGAAGGTCGATCTAATGGCCCGCCGAGAGGGTGACGTGTTGGGCTCGGATCAGTCAGGTCGGAGCAATTCACTTCGAGTGCTCTCTTTGTTGCGGGATGAGAAGATCATCATTGCTGCCCGAGACGAGGCTGAGCGGATCGTCGCCGCGGATCCTCTCCTTGCAGATCATCCCGCCCTGGCCACGATGGCGACCACGATTACGGGACCGGATGCTGCGGAATGGTTGGACAGATCATGACTCGAATCATCGCTGGCAGTGCAAAGGGCCAACCGCTCAAGGTTCCCGTGTCCGGAACTCGCCCGACCTCAGACCGGGTTCGCGAGTCGGTCTTCTCGGCAACCGAACATCTCTTGGGTGGGTGGTCGGACGTGCAGGTGCTGGATCTGTACGCGGGCTCCGGTGCGCTCGGACTCGAGGCGGTGTCTCGCGGTGCGCGATCGGCGGTCCTCGTGGAGTCATCCGCGCAAGCAACGTCAGTGATTCGCGCCAACATCGCCAAGACACAATTGGCCGCACACGTAGTCAAGGCCGATGTCACGGTGTGGCTGGCCAAGCAGGCAACCGACCAGTTCGATCTCGTGTTCATTGATCCGCCGTACACCTTGGCGGGGAAGTTGGTCGCGAACGTTCTGAGGTCCTTGGCCGAGGGCGGATGGCTGGCCGACGGTGCCGTGGTGGTGGTGGAACGCGATGCCAAGGACGACGACCTCAATTGGCCAGCAGGTTTCTCCGACATCACACGCCGTCGGTTCGGCAACACCAGCGTTTCGCGCGGGGTTTGGTACTTTGCCGATAGTGGCGATCATTGATGTATGCACATCGGTCTGTTGAGTGAGGGGTGTCTGTGCGTAAGGCAGTCTGTCCAGGTTCGTTCGATCCGGTGACCAACGGCCACCTGGACATCATCTCGCGCGCCGCTTCACTGTTCGATGAAGTGACAGTGGCTGTTCTGATCAACAAGAAGAAGTCCAGCCTGTTTACGGTCGCTGAGCGGATTGAAATGCTGCAGGCTGCAACGGCCGATCACAGCAACGTCGTCGTTGATTCGTTCCACGGTTTGCTCGTCGATTTCTGTCAGGAACGGCAGATCTCGGCGATCGTCAAGGGTTTGCGGGCAATCAGCGACTTCGATTACGAACTTCAGATGGCTCAAATGAATCACGGACTCACCGGGGTCGAAACACTCTTCGTTTCGACAAATCCGCTTTACAGTTACTTGTCCTCTTCCCTGGTCAAAGAGGTTGCTACCTACGGTGGCGACGTACGAGGCCTCCTCCCGGACGAAGTACTCACAAGAATGAACGCCAAGCTTGCAGAATCCGCAGGTGGCAGCGCATAGCTGCTAGTTGCTGACAGGGGAGGACCCATGGAAATTCACGAACGGCTCGACGACATTGCCCAGCTACTTGAGACTGCACGTGCCGTCCCGTTGTCCACGTCGTGCGTGGTTCCTCGAAATGAGGCGCTCGATCTCGTGGAGGACGCACGTGATGCGCTTCCTGAGGCGATTCGAGAGGCAGACGAAATTCTGGCGCAGCGCGAACAGTTGCTTGACGATGCCAGCAATGAAGCCCAGCAGGTCTTGAGTAGCGCCAACGCTCAAGCGTCCGATCTAATCTCCGGGGCTCAGCACGATGCTGATCGCATTGTCGACAACGCTCGCGCGGATGCCGACGAGATGCTTGATCGAGCTCGGGCGGAAGCGCGCCGGATGATCGACGAGCAGGAAGTCCTCCTGCGTGCCCAGGAGGAAGCCGCTGAACTGCTGGAAGACGCGCAGTTGCGGGCTCGCTCGGTGATGGACGACGCACAACGCCAGGCCGACGACTTGGCCGAGCAGGCGCGCAATGAGACGTCCTCAGAGCGACTCCAGACCGACGAGTTCGTCGATGGCAAGCTCGCCGAACTCGAAGAGGCGCTCGGAACCTCACTATCCGCTGTACGCCGCGGTCGTGATCGGATCCATGCTCGCCGCGCGGCATTCGACCCAGTCGACCTTCGAGGCACCAGCGATGCCGATGAGGAGATATTCGACCTCATCGTCGACTAGTTTTCCTCGCCAATTCCGTCCACTAGGGCCTCGCTGTAGGTGGTTCGCCAGGTGCGGCTGCTAACCTTGTGAGTCGGTCTTGGTTCCAAGTCCATTCCTCGATACTGCCGCGGGAGCATCTGTGTCAGCCCTCGACGGTCGCGCGCCGCTCGTTCTCGATGTTCGAGAGCTTGGTCGGCGTGCGGGCGCGATGATGACGATCAGGCGTGACGCGCCAGCACCGGCGGACTTGGTGAACCCCATGATCGGCATTCCACCGGGATCGGATCTCGCTGTTGATGTGATGGCGGAATCTGTCATTGAGGGTGTGCTGGTCACGGGGACGGTTCAAGGAAACGCGCAAGGATCCTGCAGTCGTTGTCTTGAGCCAGTCACGGTGCCATTGACGGTCGACGTGCAGGAGCTATTCCAGTACGCAGACCTCGAGGGTGTCGACCAGGACGAAGAACTCCCGACGTTCGAGAACGATTTGATCGATCTCGAACCGACGGTCCGCGACGCGGTAGTGCTTGCACTACCACTCGCACCGGTATGTGACGAGGATTGTCAGGGATTGTGCTCCGAGTGTGGAGTGCGGATTGCTGACGATCCGGGTCATCACCACGACCAGACGGACCCGCGGTGGGCTGCACTTGGCACACTGTTCACCGAAGACGAAGCGACCAAAGGTCGCGAAACCGAAGAAAAGGGCTGAGTTAGATGGCTGTCCCGAAGCGCAAGATGTCGCGGAGCAATACCCGCTCACGTCGTTCGCAGTGGAAAGGCGCGTTGCCGCAAATCAACAAGGTTGAGCGCAACGGTCGCGTCGAATACGTCGTGCCTCACCGCGTTGACGAGGACGGTCGCTACAACAACCGCCAGGTCGTCGAAGACTAGATCCGACGATGGCGCCAGCAGATGCACCGGAAGCGAACGGTTCTGCGGCCCGCGAACTGACGTGTCGAGCCCTCGGGCATGTCTTGGGCGTTGCGCCTACTCAGTTGCGCGACGATTCTCCGCTCCCGGACATTGGGGCCGATTCCGTCGCGATACTCGTCTTTGCCGACGTGGTTGAAGCTTTTGCTGCCCAGGCCCGGCTTCGGGCCTTTACGGTTGATTCAGCTCGGCTGCGAGTTGCGCGAAACGTGGGCGACTTAGCCGGGAGTTTGACATGGCAGAGCGTCTAATCGGTGACGGTCCGCGGATTGACCATGCCGAACTCGCATCGCGACTCGGAGTTGTTCTGTCGCCCGATATTCTCGCCCTGGCACTAACCCACCGATCGTTCGCCTATGAACAAGGTGGCCTGCCCACGAACGAGCGCCTGGAATTCCTCGGTGATTCCGTACTGGGCATTGTCGTGACGGACACGCTGTATCGAAAATTCGCCGACTCCCCGGAAGGCCAGTTGGCCCGAATGCGGGCAGCAATCGTCAACTCCAAGTCGCTGGCAGACGTTGCCCGAACCATCGGTTTGGGGGAGTTCGTGCTGCTGGGGCGCGGTGAACAATCCACCGGCGGCGCCGACAAGTCGTCGATCCTCGCTGACACAGTTGAGGCGCTGATCGGCGCTGTGTACATCGACCACGGACTTCCGGCGGCCACACAATTTATCCACCGTTTCTTCGATCCGGTTATCGAGCGCGCATCGGAACTCGGCGCAGGTTTGGACTGGAAATCCAGCCTCCAGGAATTGACCGCTCGCCATGGGCTCGGTGCACCCGCGTACATCATTGATCAAACCGGACCCGCGCACGACCGACGATTCACTGCTTCTGTCCAGGTCGGGGATAAGTCGTACGGGGCTGGTGAAGGTCGTTCCAAGAAAGAGGCCGAGCACGTCGCCGCGGCGGCAGCCTGGCGTGAGATTTCAGAGGTTGCGGCGACGGAATCGCAGCTCGCGCAGGACTCTCAAAATGCGACAACGGACCGACATGCCGGAACTGCCTGAAGTCGAGGTTGTGCGCAGGGGCGCCGACCATTGGTTCACCGGTCGTCGAATCGCGGCCGTCGAGGTGTCGAACCCGCGAGCGATTCGCCGCCACGTTCCAGGTGAAGCCGACTTCATAGGTCAACTATCAGGTGCCACAGTCACGGGGACGAAGCGCCGCGGGAAATATTTCTGGTTCACTCTGGACTCTGGCGATGTTCTCGTTGTGCACCTCGGGATGAGCGGGCAATTGCTCGTCCAACAGCCCACTGACGACACGAACCGCCATCTGCGCGTGCGGGTCACATTCGACGACGCTCGAGATGAATTGTGGTTCGT
>DMNR01000080.1:8610-10426 GCA_003452655.1 Actinomycetota bacterium
GCGCGGCTGCACTGGCAGCGCCCAGCAGCGAGCATTTCTCCCGCGCGATTGAGGGAGGTGCTTGATCACTCTCGGGAAGTCATGGTCGAGGCGTTGGCAGCGGGTGGAACATCCTTCGATTCGTTGTATGTCAACGTCAACGGCTCAAGCGGCTACTTCAGTCGAAGCCTGGCCGCTTACGGCCGGGAAGGCCAACCGTGTCGCAGATGCGGCTCGCTCATGCTCCGTGAGCAGTTCGCGAACCGGTCATCATTTCGCTGCCCGCGCTGCCAGCGTCGGGGTGCTTGGCATCAGGCTCGCGGAACGTAGATTTACGGCTTCGGATATTGATCGGGTGTTGCGTAGAAACCGTTGGGCCAGGTCTCGGCCTCGTACCGATCATTGGCGTCAGTGGTTGGGGTAATGCGAACCCAGTCCAATTCGAGCGTTGTCTGATCGAAGTCCGGATTGCCAGCCCATCCGACCATGTCCTTGTAGCCGGAGGCAGGGAACCACAAACCTAGCCAGAACCGCGAGGCCCGGAACGGAACGTTGTCCTGGCCGAAGCTGGATCCGGTGTAGCGGGCAACCTCCTGGCCGTCGATGGACCAGGCGATGTATCCCGACACTCCAGGACTGCCGCTGCGCCAGTCATAGGTGTACGTGTGGAAGTTGCCGTCGCCAACGAGTTGACCGATGTTGGGGCGCAGGGAGACATTGCCTCCTTCACCCCCGAATTTGCCGCCCCAACTATTGGCTCTGGCCTTGTCGAACGTGACCGAGTCGTTGCTGCTGCCGTCGTCGGAAGCAGTTGGGAACTCCCAGTCGATTTCCGAGTTGCGAATCCGGTTCGGCTCCTGCCAGTACTCCGGCTGCGATGGGGCATATTCGATGTAGTGGTAACTCCAGAATGCTGTGCAGGCTCCAAGTGTCCGCGGCACCTTGGCTCGAACCTCATAGCGCCCCGAGGCGTAGTAGTTGCGGGTAGCGATGGCTGAACCGACTCGGGTTTTGCGCCCGCTGAGCCCTGCGGTGTTACCGGTGTAGCGGTCGCCGTTTCCTTTCAGCTTGAGAGTGCCGTTGCTGATGGAGACGTTCTCAGGAACGACACCACCGTTTGCCCCACCCCAGGCCTTGTTCGCAATCAGCCACTGGTCCTTGTTGAGGGTGGCGCCGGAGAAGTCGTCAAACAGCGTTGGCTGCGGACTCGGAACCGGACTTGGAGTATCCAGCCATTCACCGCCTCGGGCGAGCATGACGACATCGTCGATCTCCAGACTGGCGTCGTCACCCTTCCAGTTCTCGGCCGTCACTTTGCCTGCTACGTAGTGTGCGCCCGTTCGGAAGCGGATGGTCACCGACTGCCACTGCGACGACGTCACCAACTGTGAGGCATTGATGGTTGCGTCCTTTGAGGTGAACGCCAACGTGGCGTCTCCAGCCGTCACTCTGGCCCTCGCAGTGAGGGAGTAGTCGGTGTTCGGTGCCAGCAGAACCGGCACATCTTGCACGAGTCGAGCGGTGTCGGTGGTCGTCGAGGTGACGCGCGCTACTGGGTTTGTGCTCGCAGCGGCGAGCGTCGTGCGGTCGGCGACCCATCGCTGCAGGCCGTTCGAGAACGTGCCGTTACTGAGCAGGTTTTGTCCCGTGGCCGGCTGTGAGATCAGCGGCGGCGCTTGCGCGAACGGTGGCTGCCCAATGTCCGCGATAGGTGGGGGAAGTTGCCCCTCGACAACGCGCAGATCATCTGCCCAGACGCGCCCCCCTGGATTATTACGCCCGGCCTGCACCCAGATCGACGTTGAGGTTGAGGTCGCCCCAGTCGTGAACGTCAGGG
>DMNR01000005.1:0-4024 GCA_003452655.1 Actinomycetota bacterium
AGATGTGTATAAGAGACAGGCGCAGGACCTCGCCCGGGGCCAACGTGCCGTCGACAATCGCGTCCCGCAGCCGGCTGTAGACCTCGTCACGCAGCAACGGCCGGTGGACCGGCTCAAGTCGCTGATCCGTGGGCATGCAATATATTGCATGTTCGAACTCGCGAGTGTCAAGTGGAGCGGCATCCTCGACCACATCACCGCCGGCGGACTCGTGAACTACATCGAGCGGACTACCGGATCGCGCGGCCTTCGCCCAGAATGGGGCCACGTGGTCGTCGGGGCCTAAACGAGGCGAGCGACCCCGCCGACGCAGATGAACCAGACGGGCACTCGGCGGGCTGGGCCCGTCTCGATCAGATAGTGATCTGTGCTCGATGCAAGTGAGTGGGCAGGTGCCCGCAACGGCAGCCCGCTTTGGGGGCTCCCAGAACAGGCTGACGACGATTCCCGAGCGGTCGGGGGACGTGCCGCACTGAGACCTAGCGGATGTCGTCAGGGGCCGACCATAGACTTGCCCGTGACGCACAGGAGGTGCCGTAGTGACCGCAGTTCCCACGCATCAGGTAAAGGGGGCCAGTCCCCTCAGGTACCCCGGGGGCAAGTCAGCGCTCAGCGGATTCTTGGCCAGCACCATCGCCAAGATGGGGCTTCGGAGGCCAACGACCTATGTGGAGCCGTACGCTGGGGGCGCGGGTGCGGCTCTTACGCTGCTGCAGTCGGGGACGGTTCAAAGTCTGGTGATCAACGACGCAGACCCGGCCATCTACGCCTTCTGGGCTGCAGCTGTGCATCAGAACCGGGAGTTTCGCGATCTCATACACGAGACCCCCGTCACTCTTCAAGAGTGGCATCGCCAAAGGGAAATCTATCGAGAGCGTGACTACAACAAAGCTCTCCAGCTGGGCTTCGCCACCTTTTTCCTCAATCGTACGAACCGATCAGGCGTGCTGAACGCGGGTGTAATTGGTGGTCAAAAGCAGGCTGGCCGCTATAAGGTTGATGCACGATTCAACAAGGAAGACCTACTCAGGCGAGTCGCCCTGTTAGAGGATTTTGGTCCCTCAATTCGAGTATCCGGTCTCGACGGACGCTCCGTAATCAGGGAGCACATTCGACTCAAGCGGAGTTTCATTTATGCGGACCCCCCCTACTACGACAAGGGGTCGTTTCTGTATAAGAACAGTTTTACGCGCGAAGACCACGCGTTGCTCGCCTCCCTGCTCAACTCAAACCCGCACGCAAATTGGCTACTCACGTACGACAACGCTACAGACATCCGCGCGCTGTACGCAGGGCGCCATACCAAACTGTTTGATCTGAGCTACTCAGCGCATCGTAGCGGCAAAATGACCGAACTTATGATCGCCTCAGACAAGGTGGCTCAAGCACTCGCCGATTGATTGGCAGTTTACGCTGCCGTCCAACCGGGCCAAGAGTCAGAGATCCACTCTTCAACCAACGGCCAAACAGAGTCGGTGTTGGGGTTGACCGTGCCCTTGCCCACACCATCCCAAAGAAGCCGGACGAGCCGGAATCGATCAATGATGACCCCCAGGCTCTCACTGTCATTGCGCACACGGCCGGACGCCTCTTCCCTGAAAGAGAGGGTTGTCGAACTTGCAGGCTCAGACACTTCTTGGTAACAGGCGAAGGGCATGAAAAGAGCAGGGAGATAGCCTCTCCTCCGAGGCGGGTCTTGGAACCAGCAGAAGAACTCCGCGTCGATTAGGTCTTGAACACCTTTGGCGTGCCAGTTGTAGCCCGACGCCACTTGGCCATAGAGAACAACCGCGCTAGAAAGGCGATCACCCAGCCTTCGCCAAGCGACGATATCAACTGTGCCATCCTTCGCGGCGGGCTTCGCACCTGCAGGACGCTCCCTGTGAGCTTTTCCTGTCCCCATCCTACTCACCAGTTTTGCGCAGGCATCCAGCATCGTTGTGCGGTCCTCTCGCGGAAAGCCAAACGAATAGCACTCGCCCCCGACAAGCTCTCGGGCTGCCATGACGGAAAGGGCCTGCATAACATTTCCGATTCGACTCTCGCTGGGGCGCACGTGGTGGAGACTCAGAATCCCGGCCCGATAGCCGGCGATAGTCAGGGCTGCCACGTAGCCAAGCGCGGCAATGTTGGGCGACCCATCGGGACTGGACCCACTCCACGAGAGAGTCCAGCCGGTCTCACGCTCGACCAGGGAGAACGGGTACGCGTCGCCGTACGAACTTGTCCGGTGCAGGAGTTCCTCGTAGACAGTCTGTTGCTGGCGGAACAGTTCAGACTCAACGATCTCCTCCTCGAAAGAGCCTGGCTCGTCGGAATCCAGGTCGCGAACAACGTCGTCCCGGGTCTCGTCCGCATCGAGCGCCATATCGGTGAAGAGGGACTCCGTCGCTGACCCTCTAAGAACAGCGTGCAACTCGACCCAGTCAGCTTGCACTACCCTGGTTGACGAAGACGGAACGGCCTGGATCATACGTCCTCTCCCGATTCGATCTCGCGAATTGTCGCCAAGATGGCGCGGACCGATCGCTGAACGCCTAGAGCTTCTTCAAGGAGCTCATCCTCCTTACGGTATTCGCTTGCTAGTCGAGCGGCATTTTCAGCGGCACCAGCAAGTTTCACCATTGCCTCGCGAAAGAGCGCCGCACGGTCAGCAACGTCCTCGAAAGCTCGGGTCAGGTCGCCGCTGTCTTCTAGGCGCCGAGTAGCCTTCTCAGAAGAGAGGATCTTGACTAGACGGTTTAAGTCCGGGTTCTGCGTCCTGATGGCAGGCTCGACATCCGGTGTGCCATAAAGCCACTTCATAAGGTTTTGGAGTTGCGCCGATCGGGACTTGGGAACTGGGTAAGGGCCAAGGAGTTCTCCATCCACCTCGGGCAAGTCTAGATAGCGCCGCACAGGATTGTGGGAAATGGCAGTATACAGGTGGGAGAAATAGAATCTTCTCCCATCGCGCTTTTCGTACAGGCCCTCGGTTGTCGCTTGATCGAGGATCGAAATGCCATTTACGAGTCGACTGACGGTGTTGTGAGCGTCGCCGAGACGCCGACTTACATCCTCGATCGAGTCCCCTTCGCTCAACCAATCGGCAGCAAAGCGCGCCTTTGCGTGAGAATCCCAGCGGCGAGCACCATTAACATGCTTGAAGCCGATGAAATCACGTGCGTCCTTTCTGTCCTTCACCAAGAAGACTCGGATCTTTTCAGGCCTCGCCCCCGACACGATCGAATCTGGAAGTCGGACTCCAAGTTCGATAGCCAAGTCAGCGTCCCTGAGCAACTTCAGTGCCGCTAGGCGACGGTTACCTTCGATAACATTTGAAGTGGCCTCTTCGACGATTGGCGGCTCGAAGTCCTGCCAGCCGGCTAGGCCAATTGACTGGATTAGCTCGTCAATGTCCGCATCTGCCACCAGTGCCCGAATGGCTAGTTTGTCACTCGGGAACTCTGCACCCGGAAGTCTCGGGTTCCGAGGATCCATGTGCAACTCATCCACCGAGATGCGCGCTTCCCGTGGGTAATCTGACGTGACCGCAGGCTCGTCGCTCATTAGCGCCCTTCCAAGTCCATATACCCTCTTCAACCGAGCATCCCCCTCGAAACTATCGTTGGGCAACATCGCCTTCGCGGACGGCCGTCGAAGCGGGGACTTGGTCTAGGGCGGCGTGAGCGGCGAACTGCTTGATGGCGGCGCCCGTCCGCCGCCTCAACAGGCCCAAGGCTCTCACGCGTCGATCCCAATCGCTGTTCCATGACACCACCCGAGCGTCAGTTGACCGCGTGTAGACCAACGGCTGGATCTCGTCGATGACCCGCGAGAGGCAGGTCGGGGCAGCGCCTAGCAGCCTGCCTACGGAGTCCGTCATGCCCGCAGCCTACGGCCCACTGTGCTTGGATCCATTCTTGCGCGCTGTAGGGAGCCCGCAGCGGTCACGTCGGGCTATCCACACCCAAGCGCATGTCAGAGCAAGAGAACCGCGGGGTGTGCGGGGCGCAACCAACAGAAATGCCCCCGACCGGAGTCG
>DMNR01000005.1:4290-4472 GCA_003452655.1 Actinomycetota bacterium
CGGGAGGGCGGCATACGCCACGCCCGCGCCGGTATGCCGCCCTGGTGGCCTACCCTCGTACCCGTGACTTCCAGGGGCCTCCTCTCCCGCTCTGGGGCCGCGCTCGCTGCGGGCGTCGTCCTCGCGCTCTCGGCCTGTTCCGCGTCCTCGACCCCGGCGCCCCTCGCGGGGGGCCCCGCGAC
>DMNR01000287.1:0-3466 GCA_003452655.1 Actinomycetota bacterium
ATGCGGCGCGCACACAACGAGCGCGGCGAATCGCCCTTCTGGTTGCCGGTAGCCGAGGCCGGGTCGCAGGTATTGACAGGACTTCGCTTCAGACGCTCCGCTCGTGGCAGTCCTCGATCGGGATCGCGGTGAGACTCGGCGTGGTCGACGCGAACGGATGGGGGCGCACCCACCGCTGGGCCAACCCGCCGCGTGACCCCGACGTCATCGAGAGGCTGCTAGAGACGGTCGAGCCGCTCATCACCGCAAGCACTCCCACAGCCAGCGCCGACGTACTCGATGCCTGGCTTCGGGGCGCCGGTACTGGCGTTCCCCACGCCGACACCTTCGACCGCATCACCCAGCCAGCCGCCGCGCTGCGACCTGTCATCGACGACCTGCTCGGACGGCACGGCCGAGCGCACACACTCATCAAGCGGCGACTGACCAGCGAGGACGGCAACCCCATCGATGCTCGCGGGTGGGACGTCGACGACATCCCACAACTTGTCTGGCCGTGCGCCCTTCCTGAACATCTTCGCCACTCGGCTCGACCTGACCAGCGCATTCTGCGCGCCGTCGTTTCGATGATCCTTATCCGGATGTGCACCGACGTGACGAACTGGGTCGACGCCGGCGCAGCCCTCGGCTTCCCCGCAGACAAGTCCCGCAACTGGACCCGCTACGCCTTCGCTGACCGGTGGACTCTCAAGCCAGACCTCCTCACCGTGGCCCGCCAGATAGGCCGCCAGGTCGCGCACTTCGGTGGTCACGGCACCTACCGAAAGCGCCCCGCGGTCCAAGGCTTCGGTGGCGCGGCCGTGGCCGAAGCGCAGTCTCCGTTGTGCCGAGATGATGGCGGTGACTGGTGCCCGTGCACCGTAAGCCAAAATGCCGACAAGGCCTGGCACAAGGGGGATTCCGACTCGAGCATGTAGTCCCGGTCGTGAACGCTTGGGGCGACGGTCTCGACACGACAAACTCTCGCTCGTTGCACAAGGTGCGTCGTCAAGGCCGCGAGGTACTGGTGTAGCTCCGCGGTGCTTGCTGGTCGAACCGACGGAGTGGACGAGCTGAAGTCGCCGCGGTTCCTCGCGCCGTGACTTGGCCGATTGATGTGGACCCCCGCGTTCATCCAACAAGCGCCGCCGACGCCGATGCGGGAACGGGGTCTGTCGGCCTCGTACGAGACAATGACTACATGAGACTCGCCAAGGCAGAGTTCAGCGGGTTCGGACGACTCGCTGAGGCCCAGATAAACCTCGACCACAAGGTCGTAGCCATCGTCGGGCCGAACGAGGCGGGTAAGACCACTCTCTTGCGCGCGCTGGCGTACATCGACAATGGCGAGTCCCTGACTGTCGCACAGCGTTCACGAGGCGTGCAGGGAGATGTCCTCGACGACCACGTCGTAGTCCGGGTCCAGTACCGCCTCAGCGAAGAGGACAAAGCAGCCCTGGCTGAGTTCGATCTGGACGTGCTGCCCACCCAGTTGTGGCTGTCGCGGACTGCGGGAGAAGGCGAGACAGGGCGAGCGGCAGTCCCAGTCCCTCGCAAGAACCGCGCCACGCTCGCGGTGGCACTGACTGCGCTGACCGTCGCCTTAACTGATTCAGTCAGCGGTGACCTTGATGTTGCCGAGATAGATGGGGATCACGAAGAAGACGGGGCCGATGAGCGACGACTATCGCTCAGATCCCGTCTCCTGGCCGCACTTGCGGCGGTGGCTGAGGTAGAGAGCCCAGACATCGAAGCGCGACTGCGCGAACTCTCTCCGGTCACCTGGCTCGCGGAGTTCGATGAGTTTGGTCTCAAGGGTCCAGTCCGTGACGGACTCGAGCAGGTACAGGCGTGGATGGACAGGCCGGACCCCTCGGATGAGGTTGCCAAAGCGTTGTACGACCGCTCGCCCGACATTCTCATGTTTTCGGAGGAAGACCGTCTCCTGGCGTCTGCCTACGGGCTGACAGCCGAGAGCGTTGCGAACCCTCCCGCGGCATTGCGGAACATCGCCGCCATGGCCGAACTCTCCCTTGATGCACTATGGGCGACGCTCACTAACGGTGACGAAGGTGCTCGCGAAACGTTAATCGAGTTGGCAAATCAGACGCTGCAGACGAAGTTCTCGGAGGTATGGAACCAGTCCAATATCTCGGCTCATCTAAAGATCAATGGCACGAGTCTTGAGATTCGCGTCAAACAGGATGGGCGCACCATCACCCAGTTCCACGAGCGTAGTGCGGGCGTGCAGATGTTCGTTGCCCTTGTCGCCTTCCTGACAGTGATGGATCAGGGCTTCCCACCCATCCTGCTTATCGACGAGGCCGAAACGCACTTGCACATCGACGCGCAAGCCGACCTAGTCAACGAGTTCATGACACAGACTCGAGCTGCGAAGATCATCTACACGACCCATTCACCCGCCTGCCTACCGCCAGACCTGGGCACCAACATCCGTGCTGTTGTCCCCGATCCTGAGAACGGGCAGCGCAGCCTGGTGGAAGGCAGTTTCTGGACAAAGGGGGTTGGCTATTCACCGTTGATGCTGGCGATGGGAGCCGGAGCAGCGGCCTTCTCAGCAGCCCGAAAGGTTGTACTCGCCGAAGGTGCGACAGAGATGCTTCTTCTGCCTTCCCTCGTCAAGAAGGCCGTCGGCCTGGATGACCTGGACTACCAGGTTGCGCCCGGTCTGTCGGAGGTACCTGTGACGATGTACCCCGAACTGGACTTAGTCGGCGCCCGTGTCGCGTTCCTCGTTGATGGTGATGCAGGGGGTGCGGGCCTGCGCAAGAGCCTTCTTGACGCGGGTGTGCCGGAGAGCCGCATCGTGACTCTGGGCGCTCTCACGCTGGAGCACTTGATCGACGCTGACGCGATGAAGACGGTTGTGGCGAAGTTCATCAACGAGGGCACCGGAGCAGCAGACGTCACGCCCGCCGACGTACCGGACCTACCTGATGAGCCCACTGTGAGTTGGTCGCGGACGATCCAAGACTGGTCAGCGGCCAACGGCTACACCCTGCCCGGGAAACGCGTGATAGCGAGTCGCCTCGTGGAGGAGGGATTGGCAATCCCAAGTTCTGACGGCATCGCGGTTCTCAAGGCGGCCCACGATGCGCTGACCGCGGTCCTTGAAGCCACACAGTCGTAAGACCCGGTGAACGGTCAGTGACCTTGCTGACTCTCACAGGCGTTTCGAAGCCATACAAGCGTCCTTGCCGTAACTCGGCTGGGAGTGGCTTGTCTCAAAATGCGCGGACCAAGGCGTCTCAGAATCAGCTACTGCCAGCGGCGACACGTCTCAATCTAGGTCGCCGCTGACAAGTAGCGAGCCATTCTGAGAAATACCGGCGAGTATGAGACGACTGAGACAGATCGGGGCTTCCGCGGAGCGTTCTGAGACCTCAGCTGAGGATTCTGAGACTGCGACAACTCTCGGCGCCGCGAGAGATTGGGCACCCACTGGGCGAAGCGGGCCTACTTCCTG
>DMNR01000287.1:3673-3800 GCA_003452655.1 Actinomycetota bacterium
AGCGCCTTACCTCTCCGCGGCAAATCCGGTAAACACCTCACGCTGATGACCGTGCGTTTGAGCGCGGCTTGCCTCTGTGCCCTTAGGGTGGGTGACCGGACCAGTCGAAGACTGGCGCTAGATCGAG
>DMNR01000367.1 GCA_003452655.1 Actinomycetota bacterium
GGTGAGAATGCCCAACGGAGGCGCCATTCTCACCGAATGTTGCAGGCCTGAACTGAAATCCGCGTGAGACGAAGGGTGTATCCGTGAACGCTGAGTCGCTCGCCCAGATCTACGACGGTTTCGCCTCCGCCTACGCGCGGAATCGGGACTCGTTCGATTTGCACGAAGTCCTCGAGGAATTCAGTTCCGGGCTGCCACAAAAAGGTGACCTATGCGACCTCGGGTGTGGTGCGGGCGAGCCCGTGAGCCGCGACTTCGCCGACCGTGGGTGGCACGTGACTGGCGTCGACTTCAGCGCCGGGATGCTCGAGTTGGCAGATGACTTTGTGCCGACCATGACAACGGTCCTCGGAGACATGCGTGAGGTTGACTTCGACGAGCAGTCATTCGATGCGGTGACAGCGGTGTATTGCCTGTTCCATATTCCTTGGCGAGACCACCCGGCGCTGTTTGAAAACATTCATCGCTGGCTGCGACCTGGTGGTCAGTTCTTGTTCACCTATGCCACTCGTGAGTACACGGGCAGCGACGAGTTCGAGGGAACCAAAGACTTCATGGGCCAACCGCTGTTCTACAGCCATACGACGCCGACTCGATTGAGTGAGCAGGTCGCCGCCGCAGGGTTAGAGATCACATCGGCTGTTAATCGGCGCATTGGTGGCGAAACGTTCCTGTGGGTTACCGCGTATCGACCCGCGTTGCGCGCATAGGCTGATACCTACGTCGCAGACCCCAGCGACTCGAGACTGAAATGAGGCCCAGATATGGCTGATGATCAACCCGATATGGCGACTCTTGGTGGGTACCACGCTTCCGGTTTGCCCTGCAGCACCACGTTCAGTGCACCCAACGGGCAGCGGATCGTCGAAGAGCTCGGCCTGTGCTGGGGGCTCACCGTGCGAAGCATGGGATTTGGCCGTGGGTTCACCAGTGGCTTCAAGTCGCTGCAACGCGGCGAGGTTCCCAAGATGACCGAAAACTACGACGACGGGCGCCAAGAAGCCGTCGAACGGATGGTCAAGTTCGCCCTTGAGATGGGTGCCACCGCCGTCATCGGCATCCGCTTCGACTCCAACGGGATCGGCCAAGACGCCGGTCTTCAGGAAGTGCTCGCGTACGGAACAGCGATCAAGACCGAACCGGTGTCGTAGCACGAATAGACGGTCAGATCTTGATGGCGATCTTTCCTCGGACCTGGCCGCTCTCGAACTTCTCGAATGCCGCCGGAACGTCATTGAGTGGGTAGGCGCTGTCGACGTACGGCGTCACTGATCCGGCATCGAACAACTCGGTCAGGAACTCCAAGTCTGCGCTGTTGCGAGACGCGGCGAGGATCTTGGCCTTCTGACGCCTGAACGTTGCAGCGAGAACGGCGCCGCTGGACCTTCGCATGGGCCCGAGCCACTTTCCGCCTTTCCCCCCGGCGAGAACGAGAATGCCATCGGACTTGAGTGCCGACCGGAGCCCGTGGAGGTCATCGACACCGGCGATGTCAAAGATCACGTCGAACTCGCCATGGTGGGTGCCGACCGATTCCGTTGAGTAGTCGATCACTGCGTCCGCCCCGAGTGATCGGACAAAGGCGACCTTGGCTGAACTGCACACGCCCGTCACCGTTGCTCCGAGTGCCTTCGCGATTTGCACGGCGTAGGACCCAACGCCACCAGAAGCGCCAATGATCAACACCTGCTGCCCGGGCTGCACCTTGCCGACCTTGCGAAGGCCCTGCAATGCAGTCACGGCCGCCAACGGCACGCACCCTGCTTGCTCCATCGTCAGACTGTTGGGTTTGCGGGCGACGAATTTCTCTGGGACGCGAGTGAACTCGGCGAAGCTACCGGTGCTGGATTCGCAGTAGACCTCGTCGCCGACCTCGAAGCGCGTGACTGCTGCGCCGACGGTGGCTACTTCGCCGGCGGTATCCCGGCCCCGCACTTTGACGCGCGGGCGGGTCAGGCCAAAGACGGCCCGTACTAGGTATGGGTCGCCCTTCATGAGTACGTCGTCACCGGCATTGATCGACGAGTTGCGCACTCGGATGAGGACCTCGTCATCCTTGAGTTGCGGCGTCGGAATGTCCGCGAGTTCAAGGACCTGTGGTCCGCCGTAGGAAGCTTGTGTAATGGCCTTCATAGGTACTACTTAAGCAGGTACTTGGATTTCCCAGTCATCAACTCATATGCCCATGACCGAACTGCTTGGACTCGATGTTCTTCGCCAGGCAACAGATAGGCATGCAGGCCGAGCCACATGGTGAACGCGACCGGACCGTTGACGGTGTGTGTCGAGCTGCCGATATCCACCGTTGCGGCGTTGTGGCGGATCATGGCCATGGTTCCCATGTCCTCGTACTTGAACGGTTTCGGTTCGTCGCCCTTCAGTTGACGGCGGATCGCGTGGGCTACTGCGATGCCCTGCTGTTTTGCTACGGACCCCAATTGTGGAAGCGGGTTCTCGCGATCCGCGGAGACGTCGCCAATGCAGTAGGCGTTGTTCTTCCCGGCGATTCTCAAGTCCGGTTCGATGATCACTCGTCCGTGTGAATCGAGCTCGGGCGCAGGTTCGATCGATGGCAGATGGACTGTTAGTCCACCAGCCCAAATCGTCACGTCCGCAGCGAGGACAGTGCCGTCGTCTAGCGTTACGGAATCTGATTTCATCTCGGTCACGCCGCGACCGAGATGGAGGTTCACTTCGGCTTTGGTCAGTACTTCTGTTGCGTACTTTTGGCTGGACTCCGACATATGTGCCAGAGGTGCCGCACCACGGTCGATGATGTGTACGGTCACGCTTTCCCGTTTGAAGTCCGGGAACGTACGCGGGTAGAGGTCGTAGAGGGTATCGATGATCGCCCCCGAGATTTCGACGCCGGTTGCTCCGGCACCAATGACGGCAACGGCGAAGTTCTTCCCGGATTCGACGAGTTCCTTACCGCGCTGACCAATCCGCGATGCGTCGTCGCTGGTGTAAAGCGGGAACGCGAACTCGGCTGCACCGGTGGTCCCAAAGAAGTTCACCGTGGCCCCAGTGGCAACCACGATGTAGTCCGCTTCGAGCGTCGCGCCGCCAGCGAGGGTCACTGTCGAGTTGGCGAGATCGACCGACGTCACGGTGTCCTTGATTGCCTCAACTTTGGGGATATCCGTGAGCGGGTATTCGATGTCGCTGATGGCGGTGATTCCGGTGGCTGCTTGATACAGCATCGGCTGGAACGTCTGGTAGCCGTCCCGGTCGACGAGTGTGACATCGACTTTGTGTCGGGCGAGCTCGTGTGCGGCGTAGTAGCCGCCGAACCCCCCGCCCCCCATCACCACGGGGTGGGGGGTGGGGGGGGCGGGGCGCCNNCAGCATCGGCTGGAACGTCTGGTATCCGTTGGTATCGACCAGAGCAACTTCAACTCCGTGGCGAGCGAGTTCCTTTGCGGCGTAGGTGCCCGCGAAACCACCTCCCACGACAACGACCTGAACGTGTTTGGTGGGATCTGCCATGAGTGCTCCTGCGAGAGGTTTGGCCGTAGGGGTATCGCTGTGAACCTAGCTAACCGGCTGTCTGGTTGCCCCTGTTCGTCACCTCGACCATCCGGGCTCGCGCCGGAGTGCACGACACAGCGTGAACACCGATCACCCGTTCGGAGCAGTGGACCGCAACCGGATTGGGCGCAAACGGCGGAATCGCGAATCTCGTCAAGACAATCTCAGGATTTGCGACCTAATCTGCGATGACCACGCAGCGCTCTTCCCGGGACACGACATGATTTCTGGCGCAAACAGACGCCTCATCGTTGTTGTGACGACGCTTGCCCTGACGGCCTCGTCGGCTTTGGTCTTCTCGGCGCCGGCAAGTGCTGCCCCGCCGGGGCAGGCAGCTGACGATCGGGCACTGCCAGCTGCCCTCAACGATGTGACATCGCAGCGTGATTCCGGGCGCGATGCACCGGCCGGTCAGGTTCCGGCGTTCTCCGTTAGCGCCTCCCAGCAGATGCACGGGCGTGTGGGCGGGCAAGCGTTGGTCGACGTCAACATCAGTCGTCGCAAAGGCGATGGCGTCGCAGCATCGAACCTGAAGGTTCGGCTGTCAGGCCCCGCTGGCTTCACCGTTGTCAGCGCAGCGGAATTCACCGCCCGCCATGGCGCCGCAGATGCACCCGACTGGACCTGCGCACCGGTCAACAGCAATCGAGATCAGGACTGCACCTACACAGCGACATCGGGCAACCTCGCCTCTGGTGTAGTCCCTGACCCCATCCGCGCGAGGATCGAAATCGCGAACGACGTCACCGCAAGTAGTGCTCGGATCGAGGCGAAGGCGACGTGGACCGAAGACAAGGTCGCGCCTGGGAGCACCGGCAATGCCGGGGATCCGGTGGTCGGTACGCGGAACCAGGAACTCACGGACGGCACCGACATCACGGTCGATGGATCGCTGAGTGTGAGCCTTGAAGGGCTGACCGGCGACGTGGTTCACGTCCCGGCAACGGGCGGTTCCGATGAGGATCGGACTGGTCACTTGGTCGGGAAGATCGGTCACATCAACGGTCGGGACGCTTCGGCAACCTGGTCGCAAGTTAGTGGCCCGTCCGTGACTTTCAAGCGGCCGACGAGCGTCGCGCAACCGGCGGACTCGACCGGTCAGGAGTACGTCGTTCCAGCCGGAACGCCGGATGGCACCGAGTTAGTGTTCCGGATTGAGGCCTCGTCGACCGGTGAGCAGGTGTCGGACACCAAGACGGTCAAAGTTCGCACGCATTCGCCGGGAACGTTCGATGCACGCACGAACCTCGTCGCTGCACTAGCGGCCGCGACAACGCAGACTCCCCACAGCCCCAAGCACGGCGTCAAGTTGCGCAAAGCTGACTACAAGGCAGCCATCGCGGGCAAGGGTGTCAAGCACGTCACGGTGACGAAGAAATCTGCCAAGAAACTCAAGAAGCTGACGCTGAAGTTCGTGCACGCAGCGGGGGTCAAGTCCATCAAGTGGAAGTCCATCGCGGGCCGTGCGGGGATACTCAAGAAGGCCACCAAGAAGAAGAACGCGATCACCATTCGGATCCCTAAGAAGAAGGGAACGTGGCTGATCCGCGCGTCCGCTGTGCTGAAGAACGGTCATCGGATTTCGCGGACCGAGGTTCTCAAGGTTGATCCGATCCGCCCGAAACGCAAGATCAAGAAGCGCGACTTGGATCTTCGTGTCGCTCCTGCTGACACTGCTTCCACCCAGACGTTTTGCAACATTGGCGCCGGTGCCGCACTGAAGTTTGCCGATGGTTCGAACTTGACCCTCCCGAGCACCTACCAAACCCCGACGCCCTGCACATCAACCTCGAAGCAGTCATTCACTGGCGCAACCTTCAGCTACAACGGAACGACCTTCGGTTCTGCCAATGGGTCGTTGGCAGGTTCCACCGTCAAGCTGTCCAGCGTGACGTTCGCGCTTCCTGCGAAGCTCGCAGCTGCCCTGCCGGCAGGGGTTCCGACCAGCTTCACCGTCTCGCCGCCAGCATCGACACCTGTCACAGCAACCCAGTCGAAGGGGTCGTGGGGTGCCTGGACCGGAACATTCAGCGTTCCGTGGTTGAGCTTCGTTCCCGTTCCCGCTGGCTGGACGAGTCCTTCCGGCAGTTTGACTCTGGAGCCCACAACTTCGGCCGGCAAGATCACTGGCGCGCAACTGAGCCTGACTCAAGAATCTGCGGCGACTGATGGATCCGGTGGCTCAGTAAGTTTCGATCTCAGGCTCAGCACGGCCGGGCCATCAGATGTCCAGATCAATGCGGCGAACATTGCGCTCTTCCAGACCAGCGGTGGAGACCAGATTGAGTTCTCCGGGCGCGGAACGTTCTACCTCAGCCAGGGACAAGCGAACTCAATCACCTTCACCATGAACTGTTCGACGCCCGACGCAGCAGGGGACTGCCCGCTCTCGTCGGGATTCGCGCTAAGCAAGAACACTTCATTGACGTGGACGCAGGGCCAGGGGATCTCGCTTGCTGGCGCCCAGGCGACGGTCGGTTCGGGCGCGAATGCCTACACGTTCAACCTGGCTGGCACCTACACAGGTGTCGGTAACTGGTCACTCAACGTCAACAACACGGGCACCCCTTGGGCGATTGGCAGCACAGGCGTCACCTTGTCGAATTTTACTGGCGCAGTGTCAGAGAAACCCTCTGGTTCGGACTCGGAGCTTTCTGTCGACATCGGTGCAACGGTGAACAACCTGGCAGTGGGTAATGAGCTGACAGTGTCGTCAATGACTGCGAACGTTTCCAATCAGTGCGCCGAAGGAGTCAGTGGCTGCACTCCGGGGAATGTGACAGTGGCGATCGCCGTTGCGGCACAGGCGAACTTGTTTGGCGACACCATCGATTTCAACGCAACGGCAAATCTGAACCTCTCAACCATGCAGTTTGAGTTCGATGCCTCTGAAACTGCGAACGTGGACTTCGGCCCAGCTGCGCTGAACATCACGTCCGCAACTTTGACGTTGACGAATCAGACCCTGACCGGATCGTGCCAACCTGCTGGCGGCGGAAGTCCCCCCGCGGGTGGGGTCTTGTCGCTCGGCATTTCAGCAACAGGGACTGCGTACGGGCAGCCCATCGATATCGGTGGCGATGTCAATGGCGATGGCTACTGCCTGTGGGCGGCGCTCGGCGACTATTCGTCCGGCGTCTTCAACGGCGACAACATCGTGCTGGCCTACTCCTCGTACGCGGGCGGTGCTGACCTGACGCTGCCCGCTAACGCAGGTGACACGGGTGCCTCGTCGCCAGACAGCAACACGATGACCGTGAACGTTCCGGCAGGGGCGATTGAACTCACCGGAGGATTCGTCATTCCCGCCGGCGCCAGCGCGTCGCTCGGACTGCCCGCCGGCACCTCAACGTTCACAGCGCAGGCAGATGTGAACCTGTCGAGTTTCATCGCCGATGTTGACTACCAACTGTCGACCCCAGTCTTCATCGGCGGCGGAAGTACCACGGGTTCAACGGCCGTCACGATCAGCGCCATTCAGGTCAAGATTGGTCTCACCAGTAATCCGATGCAGGCAAGCCTTGCGCTGATTGTCGATGGTGACGTTGTTGTTGCCTCGAACAACGGTGACTGCGGAGCTGACTCCGGTGGAGCATCCGGCGATTGCTCCTACACTCCGGTTGACGGGAGCATTGGTGTGACGCTGGGGACCGGAGGTCTTTCCGTCAACATCTCGATGGGCGTCAACACCTCAGATGGTCCAGTAAACAATGCGTTTGGGCAGGCGGGTCTCAATATCGACGACCTAGCAATCTCGGCTTCTGCAGGGGTACCGGGTGGCATCGCGCTCGCAGTCAACGCAGCGGCAACACTGCCGTCGACGTGGACCTCAGGGGTCGAGATCGAAAATGGCGCGCCAGTTGCACTCGCATTCAACATCTCGGATACGAGTCCCTGCATGATGTTCTCGATCGGTGCAGAGCAAGACGGAACTACAGCCCTGGACATTGCCAATGCCGGAGTGGTCACCGCCAGCTACGTGAATCTGGTGATCGCTCCCGATGGCTGCACGATTCCGACCGGTGGCGGTTCCACGAAATCGGTTCCGGCCGGGTACTCATTCGCATTCGACGGAAATGTGTTGGGGGATGCCACCAACGTGGCGCTCTCCGTCCAGTTCGATCCGACGATCATCCATGCCACTCTTGACCTACAGGGATTCGACTTGCTGGGTGTGGTGTCGATGAACACCACGACGATCAACCTTGCGATGGACTCTTCGAACTCGTCGTTCTCGTTGGGCTTCAGCGGCGGGTTCGGGATCGGTGATCCCTCAATCGCTGGCGGAGTGATCAACGTCAACGGCGATGTCATCTCGACGAGCCCAGGCAACTTCACGTTGGTGCTGGGCGGTGGCGGAAATGTCAACCTGGTGGACGTCATCGATGCTTCAGTAGCGTCGGGCAGCAGCACCTGCCCGTCTTGGACGTCAGGGCTGCCGCAACCGCCTAACAAC
>DMNR01000175.1 GCA_003452655.1 Actinomycetota bacterium
GATCTCCACGGAATGCTGAGCCAGTCTGCCCGGGCCCGAAACCTAGACAAGTTCAGCAACGGTCGATCCACGACCTTGGTTGCTACCGACGTAGCAGCACGCGGCATCCACGTTGACGATGTTGGCCTCGTGATCCACGCGGATCCACCGGCAGAACACAAGGCGTACCTTCACCGTTCCGGGCGCACTGCTCGAGCGGGCGCAAAGGGAACCGTCGTCACGCTAGCGACGGGCGCGCAGGTGCGCGCCGTGCGGCAGCTGACGACTAAGGCAAAGATCAAACCGACTGAGAGCACAGTCCAGCCCGGTCACGTGTTGCTGGCGACGTTGGCCGCTGAGCCGGTCGAGCGTAGCTACCAAAAGCCACTGGTACAGGCTGAAAGCCCGGGGCGACGATCCAGAGATGGATGGGCGCGCCCGAAGTCGAGTAGGTCGAACCGCAAGCCGACGTCAGGTCGCCGGCAGCGCCCATCGGGCGATCGTTCCAGGACTCCGGCAAAGGCGAGCTAACTTGCTGGCCCTGCACCGTCGCACGTGATGGTCTGACACGCCCGAAACAGGCGATTGGGCTACATCTGATGTGCCTCGGTGCAGGATCAGAGGGTGAGCCGCTTCTTTGTCTGGCGCGATGTCGAGAGATCACTGCTGCTGAATCGCGCCAAACGTCGGGTGTTGGAAACGCCTCGGGTTTCCGCAATCTACTGGCGACAGCAGGAGCGCAAGGCTCCGATTCGGGCGCGGTTAGCCAGAGCTGCGCTCTCGCAGCGGCACGTGAGCGAGACCTTTTGGCGGCTTCAGGACACGCGGATCCAGAAACGGAGAAGGCCATGAAGCCACGTCCCACATTGGCGAAGGTGGCTCTGGTCGCTGGAGTGTCAAAGTCGAGTGCGGCGAACGTCCTCAGTGGGCGTCGAAAGATGTCGGAAGAGACAACACGGCGAGTCCTTGCCGCTGCCAAGTCACTGGGATATCGATCGGATACGGCCGCGAGCAGCCTTAGCAGGGGCAGAACTCAGGTAATTGGGGTCCTGGTTGCGGAGTTCGTACCGGGATTGGTCGTGTCAGGCATCAGCGCGGTCTTCGTCAAGCGTTGCTCGGAAGCAGGAATCGTCGTCACCTTCGCTGGCCAGGACCGAGTGCAATCCCTTATTGACTCGGGAATTGACATGTTGATCGTTCTTGGTGCCCCCGATGCTGACGGTTATTCGGAATTGCGGATGCCGTTCGGCCTGCCGGTTGTTGGACTTGAGATGGCAGACAGTGGCCAGTTTGGCTGGGGTGGACACGACACTGGCGAGATTGCCGACGCCGTCGTTAGTCATCTCACAGAACAAGGAGCTCGCCACATCGGATGGATGGTGGGGCCTGCGGCACGCGAGACATTCAAGCCATGGGCCTTGTCGCTGGAGGAAGCTGCGCGCGCAGCCGGTTTGGCTTTCTCGGCTGCTTCCCACGACGGCTCTGGCAAGTCAATCGCCCAGGCATTCAAGAAGCTGCTTGGCGGGGGAGTCGATGCGGTGTTCAGCGTCGGCGTCGACACATCCCCGATCTTTGATGCCCTGGCATCGATCGGCAAATCGGCGCCGTCCGACGTTCTCGTGGTGGTGCAGGCGGAGGGAATCATCGAACAGGCAATGACGCCCAAGGTTTCCACGCTGTCGTTGATGGCGCACGAGACCGGCACGATCATCGCCGATATGTGTATCGCCATCGTCACTGGAGGAGAGGTGGCCACTCTCGAATTGCCCTTCGAGCTGACGGTGCGTGAATCCTCAGTCCGCAGCTAGACGCCAATCATGCCTTAGCGACCCTGAATAGTTACAGAACCTCGGAGTCGTCGGCCGGCCAATGCGCCATCGTGTCCAAGTAGAGTTGGCGCACCTTCTCGGCCTGGCGGCCGATGTTCTTGGTGGTCCAGCCCTTGGAGCTGATGGGTTTGAGTACGGCCACGTCCACGGTTCCGTTGGAGATCACCAGGGAGTGCGGACGCATGATGTCGCCTGCATTGCGCATGACGATCGGCACGACAGGAACACCCGCTTGCATCGCCATGTGGAAGGCGCCCTTCTTGAAGGGCAACAAGCGAGGCGTGGGGGAGCGGGTGCCTTCCGGGGCGATCGCGATCGAGCGGCCCTCGCGAAGCGCCTCGACTACGGGCTTGAGTGCCTCGCGAGCCTTTTCGCTGTTCTTACGATCCACGTAGGCAACGCTGGCCAGGTATCCGATGGGTGCGAACACCGGATCATGTTCGAGTTCCTTCTTCGCAACGGCAGTGAAGTCGCGCCGAAGCAGAGCGCCGAGCAGCAACATATCCAGTTGGCTCTGGTGGTTGAAGAGGAAGACCGCCGGGCGGTTCGACCACAGATGCTCTTCGCCGACAACGTTGAGCTTCACCCCGGCCGTCGCCAATGCGAGGTCCGAACCAACTGATGCCGCTACCGCCATTCCGACACGGCGGTCGGAATTGAGAAGCGCAGTGGTTGCGCCTGCAGCAACCCCGAAACCTAAGGCTCCGATAGCGGTCATGCTTCGTGCAACCGTGATCGGGTTATGGCGATGGGGCATCTTGAATCGCGCGATTGGCCACTTCTTCTTCTTGGCGTACGCGACCAGGTCCTCGTCTGGGTTCAGCGGCCTTGGATGTCCGGCGAGTTCGAGGAATGGAACATCCTCGGAACCGTTGCTGTAGCAGAAACTTTCGCCGAGATCGATTCCGTATTCCTCGGCAAATTCCTTGACACCGTTGGCCTTTTCTTCGCCCCAGCGCACTGGCGAGGCGAGGCGACCGGTGTATTCGCCGTCCTCGACCTCAAGCTCAGTGCACACGATGTGATCGATGCCGAGGTCCTCTGCCGCCGACTCAACCTGCGGCAACGTTGCCGAGGACGCCAACACGATCGTATGACCGGCCGCGCGGTGCGCGTCTACGAGAACTCGGGCATCTGGATAGATCATGTTTGCGATCTTCGCGTTGAAGATGCGGTCTCCAAAATCTTGGAGGGACTCCAAGGTTTTGCCCTGCTGTGCCTTGACGGCGATATCCATCAAGTCCGTGACGTCTTTGCCGTGGCGTTCGATGTTGACCGACTCAACGAGGGTCTGGAAGAGTTCCTTGGCATCGATGTCACGTGTCTTGACGCGTTCCTTGAAGAATGCCGTCGCCGAGTATCCCTTGATGAGCGTGCCATCGAAGTCGAAAAATGCACCAACCTGTGGCCCTTGCGGGCCGGTTTCGATGTCGGCGATCAGCCAGTTGATATCGGCCATCAGATTTCCTCTTTCTTACGGGCCATCTCGCGGATGATGTTGATGCGTTCAATCGCCGCATGGAACTCGTCGGCGAACGCTTGGCGTTTTTCGGCCAACTCTGGACCGCCGGGTTCAATAAGGCCCCGGTTGCCAGCGAGCTGGTAAGCGCCGCTGAATAGGTCGCGAGAGATCGATTCGGGGCTGTAGAGCTCCTTTTGGTACCAACGTTGCTGCGCGACGCCGATGCACTCGAGGATGAACTCATCCCGGTCGATGACGTCAGCTGGTGCTTTTAATGCGAGCCGGTCAGCGACGATGCCGTACGACTCGAGGAACGGTCCGATCGTGCGGTGTGCGACAAACAGCTTCGCCTTGGCCAGCGTTGGAAGAATCTCGTTGGCGTCAAACGTCTCGGATTCCCAGCCAGGGTAGGCGATATCCACTTCGTTGGCCACGTCCGCGGCAAAGTGAGTCGTGCGCGGGAAGAAGAACTCGTATTTGAGTACGTCGCGCAAGCGAACAACTTCTTCCCACATCGCGTTTGCGACGTCGTCAGCTTCCTCCTGAGCGACCCTAACCAGTGCGACTTCGCAGATGGCGCGAGTGATCAGGTGATGGATCAGCGTATTTCGGTAGAAGGCGGCCTCGTGAGCGCGATTCTCTGCGATCCAGTAGATGTCCTCTGGGCCGTCTGTGTAACGACGGATGACGCCTTCTCGCTCGAGGGTACGCAGAGCGTCATAGAGTCCGCCGTAGTCCTCAAGGTCGAGATCCTCACTGAGATCAAGTCCACGCCGTTTGAAGTAGTCGAGTAGCGGCTTGAGAACTCGCCGTCCTTCTTCAACTGTCATCGCCTTGTCGTCGTTATCGAGCAGCGAGAAAGTAACGAGTGCCGACGGCATGATCGGGGTGACCTTGTTGATTCGGTGCAAGACCTCGAAGGCAACCTTCGGGACTGCCAGGCGTGCATCGTTGGAGTCACTGGTTGCGCGGGTCTCGGCCAGAGCTTCCCCAAGCGAGAGCGGTTCACCAAAGCGCAGGTGTGCACGGCCGCGGCGCACCGTTTGAGCACGTGCGAACTTCAACAGCCAGCTGACGCTCTCCGGTGCCTTCTTGCCGCCCATCTCTTCGGCCGAGATCGCACCAACCTCGTACTGCTGGTCGTATCCCACGAATACCGGGATGATCAAAACGTCTTCTTCTGCGTACTCGTCATACGCGTCAACGAGGTAGCTGAGGATTCCCATCCGCGGGGGGCGCAGCTTGCCGGTCCGCGTGCGGCCACCCTCGATGTACCACTCAAGGTTCTGTTTGTGCTTGACCAAGTAGGCCATGTACGCCTTGAGACACACCTTGTAAACGTCGTCATCCTTGAATTCGCGACGAATGAAGACGACACCGTTACGTCGAGCAATTGTGCCCATTGGGAAGAACGAGAGGTTCAGTCCGCCGAGGACGTGGTTAGGCTCGAAGTCGTAATCCTGCAGAGCTGACCGCAAGATAAGGGGATCGAGGTAGGAGCGGTGGTTAGGTAAGAAAACCAAGGTGCTCTGTTTGTTGAGTTCGGAGATCTTCTTGATCTGAGATGGCTTCACATCGAGCT
>DMNR01000235.1 GCA_003452655.1 Actinomycetota bacterium
AGCCAGGATCAAACTCTCCATAAATGTTTGATTGCTCGGAGCACAAGTGCTCCGGCACATCTAGCGCCACCCGCATCCGGAATGGGATGTCGAGGTGACAAGTTTGAAACTGACAGAACAAATCAATACTGACTTGCTTTGTTGTTTATATCTTTTCCAAAGGAATCCGGCCTACCGAAGTAGGCACGGGTTTTTGGCATTTGACATTGTGCACGCTGTTGAGTTCTCAAGGATCGGGCGCGCACCGATAGCTTGGCCTTTTGGGCCGAGGTTTTCGGGGCAACGTTGTTACCTTAGTTGATGACGTTTCCGGCAATTGCACCGGGGTCATCCCGCTTTTCGCTGAGATCAGCTACTTGGCTTACGGCGACCCTTCCGAGCTTTTCGCTCTTCCGGGCGCAAGAGAGAACATTACATGCCCTCACGTGCTACGTCAACGGGGGGTCCTGTGTCGTGCGTCACCGCACCATTTCGACGCTCGCGAAGGACTTCTTTCCGCGCCGCAGGAGCCACCAGCGACCATGGACCAGAGCGCTCGGCTCCGCGACTGCGGACTCATCAACGATGCGTTCGTTGTTGAGATACGCGCCGCCCTCCTTAATCGTGCGGCGAGCGGCGCCGCGGCTCTCGGCAAGGCCACTAGTCACCAACAGATCCACGACGGACGGCCACTCGTCTGGGCCCTCCTGCTTCCAGCTCGAATGGGGCGCGCTGGCAAGGGCCGCTGCGACTGTGTCCTGCTCAATGGAGCTCAGGTCACCTCCGCTAAACAACGCCCTACCCGCGGCAGCCGCCTGCTCACTTGCGTGGTCGCCGTGCACCAGGGAGGTGAGCTCATCTGCCAGCGCGCGTTGCGCAATCCGCTTGAACGGTGCCTCATTGTGCTCGGCGAAGATTGCCTCCAACGCCTCCTTTGATTGCATCGAGAAGAAGCGCAAGAACTGCTCGACATCACGGTCGTCCGTGTTCAACCAGAATTGGTAGAAGGCGTATGGAGGGGTCAGTTCGGGGTCTAGCCAGATGGCTCCATCGGCGGTCTTCCCGAACTTCGTGCCGTCCGCTTTGGTCACTAGTGGCACCGTGAGGGCATGAGCTTCGGGTCCGTCCGAACCCTCGATCCGACGAATCAAGTCGAGCCCTGCAGTGATGTTTCCCCACTGGTCCGAACCACCGATCTGCAGGCGACAGTCATGGCGGCGATAAAGCTCGAGGTAGTCGTATGCCTGCAACAGCATGTAGCTGAACTCGGTGTAACTGATACCGGCCTCGTTCAGGCGCGTCTTGACGGACTCCTTCGACAACATGACGTTGACCGAGAAGTGCTTACCAATTTCGCGCAGAAATTCAATTGCGGAAAGCGACTGCGTCCAGTCCAGATTCGAGACGACGCGGGCCGCTGCGGGGCCATCCAACTCGATGAAGCTGCTGACCTGCCCTCGGATGCGCTCTACCCAGTCAGCCACGACCTCGTCGCTGTTCAACACCCGCTCCGATGCCCGACCAGAAGGGTCTCCGATCAGACCCGTAGCACCGCCGACTAGTGCGATCGGTCGATGCCCGTACTGCTGGAAACGCCGAAGAGTCAACAGCGGGACGAGGTTTCCCACATGCAAGCTTGGCGCAGTTGGATCAAATCCGCAGTAGAGCCCCATCGGTCCGGCTTCGAGAGATTCCGCGAGTGCTGCTGCGTCGGTTGTCTGCGCGACCAACCCCCGCCACTTCAACTCAGCTAGCAGGTCGCTTGTTGATACGTCGTCTAGTTCAGGCACGCGTTCATCCTGTCTTAGTTGCGGTGCGTTTTCCCGGTCTTTTCATGAGGTGTTTGTCCATAGCGACTCACTGTGTTGACCTGCCGACGTGAGAATCGACACCCGTTGGGGACGCCGATTGTGGACGGATTTCTAGCGGTTGTCACGAACCAAACACCTGCCCATCGCTTTCACCAATCACACAGAGAGCCACACAGACGCGTCCGGGGCCACGAGCAAGGTCGGTTGCACGGCGCCGCCTTCCCAGTGGCCCTGTGTGCCCTAGGAGTGGTCACTGGGACCCACGAGCTATGCAAGCCAGGTCGGCGCATCCGGAATCGCTGGTACCGCTGCCCATGCGTGCCTCCTGCGAATCTCTGACGTCAACTCGGAGATCTGCGCACGCACCGATTCAGGCGAGGTTCCACCCGTGGTCGTCCGCCCGGATAATGCACCTTCGACAGACAACACCTCGCGCACTGACGGATCCAAGTCCGGCGAGATTGCCGCGAGCGCATCATCGTCAAGGTCCCACAGTTGGATGCCTCGGGCCTCGGCCTCTTGCACGCAGGCTCCGGCGATCTCGTGAGCGGTCCGGAACGGAACCGAACGCGACACGAGCCAGTCGGCGATCTGGGTAGCGAGCGCATGCCCATCAGGTGCAACCTGCGCCATGCGCTCAGTGTTGAAACTGAGGGTCGCGATCATTCCCGCCATGGCAGGGAGCAGGAGCAAGAGTGTGTCGATCGCATCGAAGACGGGTTCCTTGTCCTCCTGCAGATCTCGGTTGTAGGCGAACGGCACTCCTTTGAGGGTTGCCAGGAATCCTGTCAGGTCGCCAATCAAACGACCCGACTTACCCCGTGCAAGTTCAGCGATATCAGGATTCTTCTTCTGGGGCATGATCGACGACCCGGTGGACCAGGAATCGTGCAAAGTCGCGAAACCAAATTCCTTCGAAGTCCACAGGCAAACCTCCTCCCCCAATCGCGAAAGATGGATGCCAATCATGGCTGCGACGAAGAGAAACTCGGCAGCGAAATCACGGTCCGAAACGGCGTCGATGGAGTTGGCGGCCGCGCCCGCAAAACCAAGCTCTGCGGCGACCGCTTCGGGATCAAGCGCCAGCGCTGACCCTGAAAGTGCACCCGAGCCCAATGGGCTTACCGAAGTGCGCACATCCCAATCGCGCAGGCGATCGAGGTCGCGTGCAAACGCGTGAACATGTTTTGCTAATTCGTGCCCAAAGGAGACAGGTTGGGCGCGTTGCAGGTGCGTGTAGCCGGGTGCAGCAGACTCGATGTTTGCCGCAGCCTGGTCCGCCAGAGCTTGTTGCAGGTCCGCAACAGCGTTTGCCAGAGATCTCGCTTCGGTCCTGAGGTACAGCCGCAAGTCCGTCGCGATCTGGTCGTTTCTGCTCCGCCCGGCACGAAGCTTTCCGCCAACCTCGCCGAGGCGTTCAATGAGGATGCGTTCAACGGCTGTATGCACATCCTCGTCACCCTCACCCGCATGAACAGCACCTGCAGCGACGTCGGCACCTAGCTGCGAGATAGCCGAAAGAACTTGAGCGAGTTCTTCGTTTGCCAGCAGCCCAGCACGATTCAGCACCCGGGCATGGGCCTGAGTTTGGAGCAGGTCATAGGTAGCGAGGCGCCAATCGAAGTGCACTGAACGCGACAGCGCGACGAGCTCAGGCGACGGCCCGGAAGCAAACCGCCCGCCCCACAGCGCCTTGCTCGCAGACTCGTCAGCCATTGCGCTGGTCCCGCTT